>CALKVC010000207.1 GCA_937996595.1 uncultured Chitinophagaceae bacterium | reverse complement strand
ATTTCATATGGTTCCACCTGTGGCCTAATGCATATAAGAACGATAAGACCGCATTTAGCGACCAGTTGCTGGAAAATGGAAATACCGATTTTTATTTTTCGCCTGAAGAGAAAAGAGGATACATAAACAGGCTCGATTTTAAGGTGAACGGCATTTCCGCTTCCGTTGCCGACCATCCGCAACACCAGGATATCATCAAACTGATTCTACCTGCTCCGCTTCCGCCAAAACAGGTTGCCGATATTCAAACAGCATTTCATGTAAAGCTGCCCTATATTTTTTCCAGGAGCGGCTATATCGGCAACGCTTACCAGGTTACCCAATGGTACCCCAAACCCGCCGTATATGATAAAAAAGGCTGGCACGAAATGCCCTATCTTGACCAGGGCGAATTCTACAGTGAATTTGGCCGGTTTGACGTACAGGTTACCGTACCGGAAAAATACATAGTAGCCGCCACCGGAAAAGTTTTGGAAGAAAAAAAACAGTCAGGCCAAAAAACGACCCGGTATGTTGAAAATAATGTACACGATTTCGCGTGGTTTGCCGACAGCGCATTCATGGTGAAGCACGATACTATGCAACTGGCTTCCGGGGTAATTGACGTGTATGCTTATCATTACCGCGAAAACGAAAAGGACTGGAAAAACAGCCTTGCATTCATCAAATCGGCCATACGCACTAAAAGCGAATGGCTCGGCGTATATCCCTACCAGTCAGTTTCGGTGGTGGAAAGCAAACAGGAAGGCGCAGGCGGCATGGAATACCCGGGCATCACTGTTATATCTTCACCGGGCAATGAAAAGATGCTGGACTATATCATCAACCATGAAGTGGGCCATAACTGGTTTTACGGAATACTGGCCAGCAACGAAAGGGTTCACCCCTGGATGGATGAAGGGATGAACAGCTATTACGACAGGAAGTACAATGCCAGGCAATATAAGGATTCAACAGCTGATTATATGGATGTAAATTCTTCTTTCATAAGGAAAAGGCTTCCCGCAGATATTGAAGACGTATTGCTTCAAACGATGACAGCATTGAAAAAAGACCAGCCAATAGAAACGGACGCTGCCGCTTTTTCCGGGCTAAATTATAACGCCATCGCATATACGAAAACATCCAAATGGATGAAAATGCTGGAAAACGAGACAGGCGGGCAGGTTTTTAGCAGCATCATGAAGGAATACTACAGCCGCTGGAAATTTAAACACCCGTATCCCGAAGATTTTAAATCAGTTGCTGAGGAAGTAAGCGGGAAAAACCTTGACAAGGTATTTTCACTGCTTAACCAAAAAGGAAACTTAACGAAAGAACCACCAAAAAAAATAAAACTTGCCTCTTTTTTCAGCCTGCGTGAAACAAATAAATACAACTATATCTTCTTCTCTCCTGCCGTTGGTTTCAATAATTACGACCGTTTCATGGCCGGCGGAATCATTCATAACCATACCCTGCCGGCCAGCAGGTTCCGGTTTACCATTGCACCGCTATATGCAACGGGTTCAAAAAAACTGAACGGGATCGGTAAATTGGCATACAACTGGTTCCCGGGCCATAACGGGCAGCGCATTGAATTGTCGGTTAGTGCAGCTAATTTTTCCGGTGATACTTTTACCGATTCCACAGGAACAATCAACTACCTGCGTTTTAGTAAAATCTTCCCTTCCCTCAAATTTGTATTTGCCAACAGGAATCCACGAAGTACGGTTAACACGTACATCCAATGGAAATCGTTTTTCATAAATGAAACCACATTGAATTTTTACAGGGATACGGTGCAGCAACTGGATATCATCAGCTATCCTGTTGCACACCGGTATATAAACCAGTTGCAGTTTGTAACTGAAAACAACCGGGCGCTGTATCCTTACCGGGCTGCCTTCCAGGCAGAACAGGGCAAAGGCTTTCTCCGGTTCAATTTCACCGGTAATTATTTTTTCAATTACCCGGCAGGTGGCGGACTGGATGCCAGGTTTTTTGCAGGCAAGTTCATATATACCGGTGATCAGACATTCCTTACCCGGTTTGAAACAGACAGGTATCACCTCAACATGACCGGCCCTAAAGGTTATGAAGATTATACCTACAGCAACTACTATATTGGCAGAAATGATTTCAGGTATGCTTTGTATAATCCTAACATCTCGCTGCTTAAAAACATCAGCCGTGGAATACCCGGGCAGCAGATCATGGAAAGAGATGGTTTTTTCAAAGTGCGCACAGACCTGCTCAGCAGTAAAATCGGAAAAACTGACGATTGGCTTTGCGCCATTAACCTGTCTACCACTATCCCAAAAAAGATAAACCCGCTAGAACTGTTACCTTTCAAAATACCATTAAAGGTTTTTGCTGATATTGGTACCTATGCAGAAGCCTGGGATAAGAATGCCGGCGGCAGCCGCTTCCTGTATGATGCCGGACTGCAGCTTTCATTGCTGAAAAACAGCATCAACATATTCTTCCCGATATTGTACAGTAAAGTTTACGACGACTATTTCAAATCTACCATTACAGAAAAAAGATTCCTTAAAAATATTTCGTTCAGTATCGACATCCAGCATATAACATTACAAAAGCTGGTACCGCAAAGCCCCTTATAACATTGCACATAACGCATCTCACATATGATGAAATAAACAGGAAGAAATGGGATGCATGTATCCGGAATTCCCTGAACGGGCTTATATATGCAGAAACCGTTTACCTGGATCATATGGCGGCTAACTGGGATGGGCTTGTGCTGGGCGATTACGAAGCCGTAATGCCGCTAACCTGGAAAAAGAAATGGGGAATCACCTACCTGTATCAACCGGCTTTTTTTCAGCAGGGAGGAATATTCTCTGCAAAAAAACTGAACAAGTCTACCATAACCGGCTTCATCAGGAAAGCATCCACTTCATTCAGGTTTGCCGAAATAACGATGAATTACATGAATGAACCCGTACAGGAAAAAGGATTGCAAATAAAGCAACGGAATAATTTTATTTTACAACTGGGTAAGGGATATGAACATCTTTACAGCCGGTACGACGATTATATCAAACAAAGGCTGAAGCGGCTTTCTAAATTCTCCCTGCAATATAAAAAGGATGATGATATAACCGGAGCTATAAAACTATACCGGAAATTATATGCTGATCGCATGCAAACTGCGACAATAAGTGATTTCAGCCATTTTGAAAAACTCTGCAAACATTTGCATGCCAATAAACGGGTTGTGGTAAGGCATGCTTATCATAATGACGGTGAAGAGTTGCTCGCAACCATCCTCTTGTTAAAAGATGACAAGCGGTTATACAATATCATTTCGTGCATATTGCCCAAAGGAAAAAAATTACTGGCGAATTATTTCCTCTATGATGCCGTATTCAAAGAATTTGCAACAGAAGATCTGCTCTTCGATTTTGAAGGTTCAGATATTCCGGGTGTTGCCTATTTCTACCATAAGTTTGCAGATAAAAATCAGCCGTATTCTTTTATAAAATTCAACAACCTGCCGCTACCGGTCAGGCTATTAAAAAAATAGGGGAATGTACACAGGCAAATATTCAGCTGCCCATCAGCTTTTCAGCCAGTTCCAGGTCAACCGGCAATGTGATCTTAAAATTAGACTCCTCTCCTTCCACCAGGTAAATCTTATGGCCGCCGGCTTCCACTACGGTTGCTTCATCTGTAAATGCATCGGAATATTCCGCCTCAAACGCCGGTAACAAAATACTGCTGAAAAAGGTTTGCGGGGTTTGCACGAGTTTCACCCGGCTCCGCTGCAGCGCTTCATTATTTTCACCGGTAACCAGTCGAACACTGTCTTTACAGGCTATTACGGGAACGGCTGACCCAAATTGTACGGTTGCTTCATAGCACTTCCTGATCAGGTTGGTGCTTATCATACAGCGAACCGCATCATGCACAAATACTACACTTTCTCCATTCACCAGCTTTAAACCGTTCTTTACCGAATGGAACCTGGTTTCACCGCCTGCTGTTACCTGTATCCTGCTGCTGTTAAAATAAGTATCAATGATTTCTTTGCCGTAAGCCAGGTGATTTTCAGGCAAAACGAGAATCAGTTTACAATCATCAAAAGCCTGTAAAAAAGTATTGATGGTATAATACAGCACAGGTTTGCCTTTTAACAGCATGAACTGTTTTGGCAACGAACTGTTCATTCGTGTACCGCTACCTCCGGCAACAATTATGGCAAATTTATTCATAGCTAGTAAGTAATTCGGGCACTGACGTATATGCCTTTATTTACGGGATATTTTATAGATATCTAAACCAGTTGTTTGATGTTTGTGATTTACAAACAACTTTAGAAGTAGCAACATTACAAACTCAATCCTTATAAATACCAATCTTTCGTTCGCCCAGGCTATTCTGCATGGCCCTGTACATGCCAGCGCTGTTAAATATCATGGATACGTTACCGGAAGCATCCACACCAATCATACCGCCTTCACCCTCCATCTCCACCAATTTTACCATCACCACTTCATGCATGGCTTCTTCCAGGCTCATCCCTTTGTATTCCATGAGGCAGCTTACATCGTGTGCAGCCACGGCCCTGATAAAAGGTTCACCATGGCCTGTACAACTAATGGCACAGGTGTTATTATTGGCATACGTGCCGGCGCCAATCAGCGGGCTGTCTCCAATTCGTCCATATTTTTTATTGGTCATGCCCCCGGTACTGGTTGCAGCCGCAATATTGCCCGAACTGTCGCATGCTACAGCGCCCACTGTACCAAATTTTTTGTCTTTCATCAGTTCCTCCAGCCCCTGGTGCGTGTGGTCGAGTGAATAATTGTCGCTGTCACGCATCTCTTTCCATTGGTCGTATCTGAATTGAGAGAAAAAATACTCATCCGGTTCCAGTTTGATGCCTTGTTTAATGGCAAAATCATTGGCGCCTTTACCACTGAGAAAAACATGGTTACTTTTCTGCATCACTTCCATTGCCAGTTCAATCGGGTTCCTGATATTCCGTACACCCGCTACGGAACCGGCTTCCAGCTTATTGCCTTCCATGATTGCAGCATCCATTTCCTGAACGCCTTTCTTGGTAAATACCGAGCCGCGCCCTGCATTGAACAAGAGGTTATCTTCCAAAACCACCACTGCCGCTTTAACTGCATTGGCTGCAGATCCATCCTGTTCCAGTACGGCATATCCAGCCTGCAGCGCTTCTTCAAGCCCTTTAAAATACGCTTGCTCCAGTTCGGGAGTCATGTCAGATTTAAGGATGGTACCGGCTCCGCCGTGAATGGCAATCGAAAATTTTTGCATAATGATACATCATGTTTAGAGGACAAATTTATTCAATTTAAAGTCATAAACTTTCTAAGAATTAACGAACATGATTGAACATCCTCTAACAAGCTGCATAAATTACCATAAAGATACTAACAGCAACAGGAAACTTACCTGCATGCACTTTTCAATAAGGGGAATTTAAAAGTTCTGCCTGTTCAACCCAGCAAATGTTTGCATTCTTCCAGCAATTTCTGCCTGTCAATGGCAACGGTTCCCACTTCTTCGCAAACAAGCCCGCCGGCAATATTGGAAATTTCCGCCATCAGGCCTACGTCTTTCGTGGAGGCATACACTACAGAAGCAACGGCAATAACGGTATCACCTGCACCGCTTACATCTGCGATGCTCCTGATATGTGTGGGTATGATCTTATGTTGATTGCCATGCTGATAAAAAACACCCTTTTCTGACAGGGTTATCAGCGATATGCTGTGATGAAGCCTTTCATGCAGGGCCTTATGTATCCCTTCCATCAAAGCCGGTGTAACAGCATCTGCAAGCAGGTTAAGCCCTTCTTTGGCTTCCTGAAGGTTCGGCTTGAAAATATCCACCTGTTTATAGGAAAAGAAATTTTTTCGTTTGGGGTCAACTGCGGTAAGAATATTATTAGCACGGCATAATGTGATGATCTTTTCAATGGCCGTTTCGGAAAGTACGCCCTTATTATAATCTTCAAGAATTACAATGGAAGGTTTTTCCTTTGTAATATAGTTTTCAAAAGATGCCAGGAGCGCCTGTTCATCAGTAACATTGAGCGGGTCTACGATTTCTGCATCCAGCCTCATCATTTGCTGGTTCCTTCCAATGATCCTGATCTTATTGGTGGTTATCCTGCCTTCACTGCTCACCACATAATCTGTATTGATATGGTTATTCTTAAACAGGTTAACCAGCAGGTCTGCTTCCGCATCCTTGCCCACAACCGTAATCACACTAACGGTAGCGCCTAATGCCTGTACATTTAAAGCCACATTTCCGGCGCCGCCTATCCGTTCTTCTCTTTTTGAAACAGCTACAATGGGAACCGGCGCTTCTGGCGATATCCTGTCAACTTTGCCCCACCAGTATGTATCCAGCATCACATCGCCAATTACAGCCACCCGTAACTCCTTAAAAGAATCAAATAACCTGTCAAAATCCATCATCGGGAATTGGTTTAATTTTTTCGTTTATTCGCTACTGCTATATAATAAACCGGTATCCCCGCCAGCACGATGATGAGCCCGGGCCAGGTGAATGCCGGTTTATACAGGATAAGCAGTATACAAAAAGCTATTGCCATTACAATATAAACAGCGGGCAGCAACGGGTAACCGAAAGCCTTGTAGGGCCTTTCCGCATCAGGCCGGTTCTTCCTCAGGATGAATATGCCCAGAATGGTAAGTGCATAAAACATCACCACCACAAAAGAAATCATATCGAGCAAATCGCCATACCTGCCGCTTAAACACAGCAAGGATGCCACCAGGCATTGTATCCATAAGGCAAATTCCGGTACATTGTTGCGGTTGAGGCTGGCTGTTTTCTTAAAAAACAGGCCGTCTGTAGCCATGGTATGATAAACCCTTGCACCGGCCAGAATCAACCCGTTGTTGCATCCAAAAGTGGAAATCATGATCATGACGGCAATCACATAAGTGCCGATATTCCCAAATATCGCATTGCTGGCAGAAACCGCCACCCGGTCGTGTGGTGCCGAAGCGATGCTTTCCAGTGGCAATACACTGATGTACATTAAATTGGCGGCTACATATATTATGGTAACGATAAGTGTTCCCATAAAGAGGCTTAAACCGATATTCCGTTTGGGATTTCTCACTTCACCGGCAATAAAGGTTACATTGTTCCATGCATCGCTGCTGAAAATTGAACCTACCATGGAAGCGGCAATAGCGCCCATAATAGCGCTACCGGCTACCGGCCCGATAATGCTTCCGTTTGCATCCCTGGAAACCATTCCCCAGGCATCTGCCCAGTTGGCATCCCAAATTTCGGTTTTGGCTGCCAGGCTGAAACCAAAAATGATAAGGCCGAATAAGGACAATAATTTTACTGCTGTAAAACTGGTTTGAATCAGTTTGCCGCCCTGGATTCCTTTTGTATTAATATAAGTAAGAAATATGATGAGCACGATGGCCACTAACTGGCCGGCATTGACCTTTAAAATCCCGATATCGGCGAGTATATTATCCGGGCCAAGCGACGGTAAAAGGTATGCCAGGAATTTACTGAATGCCACACCAACCGCTGCAATGGTAGCTGTTTGAATGACGGCAAAAAAACTCCAGCCGTATAAGAAACCCGCCAGCGGATTAAAAGCTTCTTTCAGGTAAACATACTGGCCGCCGGCTTTGGGGAACATGGCACTTAGTTCACCATAGCTGAGCGCTGCTGTTAGTGTCATGAAACCTGTTATCAGCCAAACAGCAATCAGCCAACCGGCACTGCCCACGTTTCTGGTTATATCAGCGCTCACAATGAATATACCCGAACCGATCATTGAACCGGCTACAATCATGGTAGCATCAAATAATCCAAGCGCAGGTTTGAATGTTCCGTTAGTTTCTGACATAAATGAATATATAATTTGTAAAATGGGATCCGGTTATCGTAAAAATCCCGTTACGTTCTGTAACGGGATTCAAGATA
The DNA here is from genome assembly GCA_937996595.1 of uncultured Chitinophagaceae bacterium. Classification (GTDB taxonomy): domain Bacteria; phylum Bacteroidota; class Bacteroidia; order Chitinophagales; family Chitinophagaceae; genus Ferruginibacter. The sequence goes on along the minus strand of CALKVC010000207.1, from coordinate 6,232 downwards.
ATTAAATCTATTTATATAATCATTTGGTTGTGGTAGCCATTTTTTCATTCATACCGGCAATTACATCTGCCGTGATATTGAGGGAAGAATCCTTATAAACCATATAATCAAGACCTGTACCGGTGGTAAATATATAGGTGAAATTACGCTGGCTGTTATATTCAGTTAGAAAATCTTTCAGTTTTTTCTGTATATCATCCATGAATTTGTAACTTTTTTCACTCAGGCGTTGCGACAGGTTTTGCTTTTTTTCGTCTATTTGTTGCTGTTCCTGAAGCAGCTGGCCCTGGAATTCCTGTGCCATTTCCTGGGTGATGGAATTCCCTTTTTTCAGGAAATTATCCTTTTTTGCTTCCAGCCCGCGATAGCCATTTTCCCATTCATTCTCTATTGCCCGCTGCTCCGCTTCCAGTTCTTTTCTTTTTGTTTTTATATAAGTTATATTCTCGTTCAGTGAATCCAGTTCCACATAAGCGATGGCGATCTGCCCGTTGCCGGTAATAATTGGTTTTGCCGTTGCAGCCATCACATGATTAGGCGTTGTTGCTTTCTTACCTGCAAAATGCAGGTAATATAATATAGCCACAGCCACCAGTAACAATACATTCAAAGCCAGCGATATATTCTTCATCATTCAATTTTTAAATTGGCGGCAAGATAGTTACAAAGCGCAAGATTGCCATATTTATGGCCATAGTTTTAGGAAAGGCTTAACGATATATAATTATCAGGGAATAGAGCTGTATAGTATCCATTTATAATATCACGGTTCAGCCTTCGGGAAGATTATTCTTTTTAAATAATTTCATTTGCATAACCGTTGAAATACTGATTGCCCGTTCTTTTGCCAGCAGTGCTTTCGGCCCTTCAAAGAGTTCGTCAACCGTTTCGGTAAATAATTTAATCCAGCGCTCAAAATGCGCTTCTGTTAAACCTGCCAACTGGTGCAGGTGCTGATGTATTTCCAGCGGTTTTCCTTCATATACGCCTGTAAAAAAAAGGGCATTGTCCCAAAACCGGTACATTACCGGTAAGTGTTTATCCCAGTTAACTTTTACCACTTCCGTAAAAAAATGGCTTATCAGGTCATCTGATTTAACTTTCTCATAAAACAAGTCAACCAGTTTAATTATATCCTTCATGCCGGTAATATCTTTATTTGGTTTACCGTCATGTTTATGCAAACTTTTTATTTCATCCAGTAACTTTTCCCCGCAACTTGTTTCAATAAGCGGAAACAATAACCTTTCCTCTTTTCGTATATGTATAATCAGTTTTTCCCCCAGTTCATGCAATGCCTTTTCGGTTGGCAAGGCCTGTGCAAGCGACAAGAAAGAAGCTTTCAGTGAGGCATGTTCGCTGATGATCTCATCTATCAGCAAATCAAGCGATGCACTGCAATTTCGCAGTTTTGCAAATACCTGCTCTTCTTGTACAAAATGTGGCTGCAATGAGTTATTGAATGCTTCCAGGGCATAAGCTGCCTTATCTGCTACCAGTGATGGCATTCCTTTGTAATCGGGTACATCCTTTCTCAACACCTGCGCCAGCAGTAAGGCGCCGTGGTGTTCACGTGACAATGGCTTCAGTGCTTCATGTCTTTTCATACTGCTGTATTTATTTTTAAAAACAGATCTTTTATATCAAAGGTCTTTCCTTTTAAATTTTCTCACAGATAACAAAACCGGTATAACGATCCAGCAAAGCAGCACCAGGAAAGCGATTGCAAGGCCAGTGCCTGTTCCAAAAAAGTCTTTGAAAATTGCGCCTGTAAATCCCATCAGTGCAGAAACATCCAGTTTTAATAAAATGAGAATCCGCCCCAGGTCAATCGGGTTCAAAGCGCTTATTCCAACCATCAGTTTCTCCAATGGGTAATCAGCAAACTGGAATAACAGGAACAGGATGATACCGTCGAATAACAATGCGAAATAAAGCCATAACAATATGTTTACGCCTATCCCTTTCGCCTTATCCCTGGTAGAAACGGCTGCCAGCATGGCGATGGCAACAAAAATAACTGACAGCAAAACACCTGTACCCAGCATCATGAACCCGGTAGCCGTTGCTTCGTAAACCAATATGGGAATGCCGGCTCCAATGATGTAAGCGATAGCCTGTGAAGCAGCAAGGCCTGTAAACATACTCATCCAGATGGTTACCCGCTTTAATGGTTGGCTCACCAGTAACTCCAGGAATTCGGAACTGTTGTAAACATAAATAGCAGAAAACAGGATACTCACGAGCGGAACAATGATGAGGATGATGTTCAGCAGGCTTAGCAAGCCTTTGGTGGAATTGTCTTCCAGGTTAAAGATGCTGAATGAAAACAGCAGTAAAAATGCAGTATAGGCAAGCATGAACTTGTTCCTCAGGATATCTATGATCACATATTTGATAATCTTTTTCATTGCCTGCTATTTTGCTAAAAGGCTGGCGATGGCTTTAGCCAGTTTTTCCTGTTTTGTTTCCAGCCTTAGTTCATCAATTGATTTATGGAAACAGCATCTCCCATCCTGCATATAAATCACCTGTGAAACCATGTCATCCAGTTCGCTGAGTATATGGGAAGTGATAAGAACAAGTTTCCCCTTTTCCCTTTCCTTTGTAATCTTTTCTTTCAGGATTTCTGACGATAGCGGGTCTAAACCTGCTGTTGGTTCATCCAGTATTAAAACAGCCGGATTAAATAAAAATGCCAGTGAGGCGCTTACTTTCTGCCGGGTACCACCGCTGAGCGTACGCATCCGTTTATGGAGTATTTTCTCCAGGTCAAATGCCTTAATAAGCTCTTCATCAAACGTTATATGTTGCTTTTGCCGGATATCTTTCATCATATCAAGCACCTGGCCGATGGTCATATTCTCCGGGTACCTGCCTATCTGCGGCATATAACCGATGTTTGCCCGGTATTCCCAGTCGTGCAGGATGTTCCTGCCATTGAAGGTAATGAAGCCGCTATCGTACACAACCATGCCGAGTATGCATTTGATTAACGTCGTTTTTCCGCTACCGTTAGGTCCTATCAGGGCGATACATTCACCTTTATTGCAGGTAACAGAAACGTTATCCAAAGCTTTCAGCTTGCCGAATTTTTTTGATAGGTTATTTGCTATGATCACAGTGGCAACGGTTTCATTAATGGTGAATCATCTTTCAGATCTTCCGGAGTAAGTGAAGGCAGAACTTTTTCCGTCTTATCGAGCAGGGTCGCCATAAAACTCCTGAACAGCAGGATGGCACTTGGGTTCTGTTCTATAATCATGGCATACATGCTTACCGGCCGGTAGCTGATATCGCCAATACCATCCTTATTAATGTCATAGCCTTCATACTTGTCCCAGTAATTGCTGTTAAACGAATTCAGCACGAGGCTTCCATTGGTTGCAATGTCAAATGTATTTCCGGTGAAATTGTTATACTGCAGGTTAATATCAGAGCAGCTGGCCTGTATCCTGAATGCCCAGCCGTTGTTTATGAATGAATTCTTTAACACGTTCACCCTGTTTGCCCCTTCCGCATACACGGCAATGCTGTTTTTCTCAAATCGATTGTGCTCAATATGGCTGTCATTTATTTCTTTCAACAGGAGGCCGTAAGCCGCATCTCCCCAGTTCTCCCTGAAAATATTCCTTACCATCTTTACTCCTTTTGAAAACATGACTGCCACTCCTGCGCCATTGTTTTCAAATATATTTGACATATATGCGTCGTCGTTGGAAAACATGAAATGGAGGCCGTACCGCAGGTTCCTTTTTGAATTGTTTTTCCATATCAGCGAGTTGGTCACAAATTCAAAATAAATGCCATCGCGATGGCCGGTTATGGTATTGCCAATGATACGCATACTGTCGCTTTTCCAGCAGTGTATACCATTCCCGCTTTGTTGTTCCTCTTTACTGCTCGCTTCCAGGTAATTATTCTGAATGAGGCAATTTACTCCGTATTGTGAATGAATACCGAAAAATGCGTTGCGGATGATATTATTGGTAACTTTTACATTCCTGCCATTATAAATCTTAATGGCCGCATAATCTTCCAAGCTGGAAATCCCGGTATGCTGTAACCGGAACCCATTGATGGTAACATTATCTGATTTAATGGAAATGATTTCATATTTCCCTTCGCCGTCAAGCACCGGGTGGTCTAATCCCGTGAGAACGATGGGTTTCCTGATCACCAGGTTTTTTTCATAATAATTGCCGGGTTCAACAATTACCGTATCGCCCGGTTTGGCTGCAGCCATGGCATTCGTGATATTGTGATACTGATGGGTTTTCCCCACCCGGATATGACCGGCCAGTAATTGCCCGCCATACAGGAATAACAATATGGACAGCCATTGCTTCATTGTATCACCTGTTCCCAGTTTATTTGGGAAGCCTTATAGCGTGCTTCCATATACTTCATACTGTCTTTATTCCTGAAAGCGATCACGTGGCCGTTCATGGGCCCCCTGATTTCACCGCCCTGCAGGATGAAACAATCCTCTGCCTTTACCAGTTTATGGTCACCGGAAAAATCTGCCAGGTATACCGCACGCACTTTTATATCATCAAGTACATTGGATTTAATGAATGACTGCAGGCAATATACATCGTCAAACTTGTATACTTTTCCTTTTTCTGTTATAAGTTCCGCTACATAGCGTATATCCGTAACCGTCATTTTACAGAGATAACAGTTATCTTTCCCGGCAACAACCGGTTGCGGGCCGCTGTTGCAACCACCCAGTAACCAGGAAGCTGACAGCAGCAACAAAATACCTCCGAATGCCTGCTTTTTCATTTTTATGCCTCTTTTCCACTCCATCACCACACAAACTAATGCCAATAAACCGGCAGCGATAAATATCCATCCACCCTGGTCGGGAATTGAATAAGCTCCAAAATTCAACAATTGCTTAAACCCGATCAGTGGCGGCTGATATGCCATCCCGGGCACCACGATAGCTGCATTAGGGTCTAAATTGTGGCCGTAATTATACTCCCAGCGCCAGAAATCAATCATAGCAATGATTCCGAAAGCCACAAACAGGAAAAATGCCATATTAAGCAAACGCCTCCTGTTTGCGATGGCAACCAGCAAAAACAGGGCTGCAAAGAAAATGATGATATACGGCAGTATGGTGAATTCTATAAAATCCTCATCATGCAATGTTTTCATACCGATATAGTGGTTCAATCCATTGATGATATCCACATTCCCTTTCAATCCATCAGCATGAATTTTCAATGCCAGCCCTTCAGGGTATTGGGGTGCATCCAGATCTATGCGCCAGATAGGTGTAAATAAAACAAATACCAGCCCAATAGCAGCCATGATCAGTAACAGCCTGCTTATTATACTCAGTTTATTTTTCATCTTATTAATCATTAATTCTTCAATGCAATCCGGTTAGCTGCCATGCCTATTTTTTTGCAGGAGGAAGCAAAACGGCATCAATAACATGTATCATGCCGTTGGATGCTGGTATGGAGGCAACTATCGTAGCTGAGTTATTCAGCATTACTTTACCATCTTTGATATTGATGGTTGCATTGTCACCATTAACCATTCCGAGCACCTGCCCATCTTTAAAGCTTTCGGCTTTCATGGCTGATACTGCAACATGGTATTGCAAAATGTTTTGCAAGTCTTCTTTCTTGTCGTCTTTCATCAGCCCGTCAACAGTTCCTGCAGGTAGCTTTTCAAATGCTGCATTGGTTGGGGCAAATACGGTAAATGGGCCGGCATTGGATAAAGAAGTTACCAGGTCGGCTTGTTTTAGCGCAGCCACCAGGGTTGTATGGTCTTTAGAAGAAACCGCCACTTTAACCACATCCTTTGCCGATTCTTCATCTTTTACAGCTTCCTGCCCGCCTGCTGCCGGTGTTTCTGCTGCCGTACTTTCAGTTGTTGCCGCTGTTTCCGGGGCATTATTGCATGATGCCAGTGCTAACAGAAACAATATACCAATAAATAAAATAGCTTTTTTCATAACAGTAAAATTTTAAAAATTCATAATAAAGTTGGCCGCTGTAAAATGAAAAGAAGCACAGCAGCCAACTATTACATTATTTGTTACCGGCAGCAGTACTGTCTGCCTTTGGCAGGTTCGTTCCGGTACTGTAAGACAACTGCACATTGCTACCGGCCGGGGATACCCGCAGGTAACCCTGCATTTCCTGGTGCAATGCGCTGCAAAAATCGGTGCAGTAGAACGGATACATACCCGTTTTTTCAGCTACCC
>CALKVC010000206.1 GCA_937996595.1 uncultured Chitinophagaceae bacterium | reverse complement strand
ATCATGGTTGAATACTCTTCACCCAATACGAACAAACCACTGCACCTGGGCCACCTGCGAAATAATTTCCTCGGCTGGAGCGTAGCTGAAATATTGAAAGCGAACGGCTATGAAGTGCTTAAAAGCTGTATCGTAAACGACCGTGGCATCCATATCTGCAAAAGTATGATCGCCTGGCAACTGTTTGCCAATGGGGCAACACCTCAGTCAACCAATACTAAAGGCGACCATTTTGTGGGCGAATATTATGTAAAATTCAATGATGAATATAAACGGCAGGTAAATGAACTTACCGCCTCAGGTATGACTGCTGAAGAAGCAGAAAAAAAAGCCCCCGTTATGCTGGCCGCTCAACAGATGTTGCAGGATTGGGAAAAAGGAGATAAGGATGTACTGGAACTTTGGAAAAAGATGAACGGATGGGTGTATGAAGGGTTTGAAGTAACGTACAAGAACATTGGAAGCGATTTTGATAAGACTTATTATGAAAGTGATACCTACCTGCTGGGAAAAAGAATTGTTGAAGACGGTCTGACAAAAGGCGTATTTACAAAAGACGGGGACGGAAGTGTATGGATTGACCTTACCGCCGACGGGCTCGACAGGAAAATAGTGCAACGGAAAGACGGCACATCCGTTTACATTACACAGGATATAGGCCTGGCCCTGCAGAAATATGAAGAATATAAAATTGACAAAAGCATTTATGTGATTGGTGATGAACAGAATTACCACATGAAAGTGCTGAAGCTGATTGCTGAAAAACTGGGCCTGCCAAATGCTGAAAACATTTTTCACCTCAGTTATGGCATGGTGGAACTGCCCTCGGGCAAAATGAAAAGCCGTGAAGGTACCGTGGTGGATGCAGACGATATGGTTACTGAAATGTGTGAAACCGCAAGGCAGCATACCGAGGCTCTTGGTAAAGTGAAAGATTTTTCAGCAAATGAACTGGAATCACTGTACCGCACCATCGGCATGGGTGCCATGAAGTTTTACCTGCTGCGGGTTGACCCAAGGAAAAAAATGATATTCAATCCCGAAGAATCCATCGATTTCCATGGTTTTACCGGTCCGTTTGTACAATACACTTATGCAAGGATCAGGAGCATATTAAGAAAAGAAAGCCCTGATGAACAAAAACCGGTTTCTGATACCCTGCTTAAGCTGGAAAAAGACATCCTGCATAAACTGGAGCAGTTCCCGGCAGTTATTGCACAGGCGGCAAGCGAACTGAACCCGTCGGAAATAGCCAATTATGTTTTCCATGTGGCAAAGGCCTTCAATACTTTTTATGCAGAACATTCAGTTGCCAATGCGGAATCGGAGGAAAAGAAACAATTGCGATTACGGTTATCCGTTATGACATCGAACGTATTAAAGACAGGCATGCACCTGTTAGGGATAGAAGTTCCGGAAAGGATGTGATGGCAGAAAGCTGCATGTAAACATTATTAAAATCTTTGAGAAATATACATGAAAAAGAAAGTAACAAAAATAGGTGTCTTATGCAGTGGTGGCGACAGCCCGGGTATGAACGCCTGTATCCGTGCGGTAGTAAGAACCGGCAATTATCATGGGATGGAAGTGTACGGCATCATGCGTGGATACAGCGGCATGGTGGAAGATGATATTTTCAGGATGGATAGCCGGAGTGTGGCCAATATCATTCAGCGTGGCGGTACCATTTTAAAAACAGCCCGCTGCAAGGAATTTTTTGAACATGAAGGGCGTAAAAAAGCTTATAACAACCTTAAGAAGCATGGTATAGACGGGCTGGTGGTCATTGGTGGTGATGGCAGCTTCAGGGGTGCACAGATATTCAGCAATGAATTCGACATACCCTGTATCGGACTTCCCGGAACCATTGACAAGGACATAGCCGGAACCGATTTCACCATTGGGTTTGATACGGCTGTTAATACAGCGGTGGAAGCCATCGACAAGATCAGGGATACGGCGGATGCGCATGACCGTTTGTTCATCATTGAAGTGATGGGCCGCGATGCGGGTTATATTGCCCTGCACAGCGGAATTGCCACCGGAGCAGAAAACATACTGATTCCGGAAAGGAAAACGGATGTGGAAGATATCATCCGCTCATTGCAGGAAAAAGAAAAAAGAAAAAAACTCGTAAACCTGATCGTGGTGGCAGAAGGCGACCAGTTTGGCGGACTGGAACTGGCCAAACTGATTAAGGAACGTATGCCGCTGCTGGAAACAAGGGTATGCATTCTGGGACATATTCAACGGGGCGGTTCACCAACCTGTTTCGACAGGCTGATAGCCAGCCGTATGGGTTACTCGGCCGTAGAATGCCTGATAGAAGGAAGGCATGATGTGTTTGTGGGCATACTTAATAACAAGATGCACTACACCCCGTTAGACGAAGCGGTTAAGAAGAAACAACGCATCAGCGAAGAATGGATAAAGATTGTGAAGATACTGGCTACGTAAAACCTTAGATCCATGATCCAGGATGCAGGATAAATGTTTATCAAAAATGGAGATATCACTACAAACAGATATTATCAACTATCCCGTATCCCGTATCATGTATCTTGTATCTTGTATCCCACATCCCCAAAACCTAACAACAGAAATTAAACAATAATGAGCAAAAACATCAGCAAATACCTGCACCAGGAAATGGACAAGGAGGCAGGCAAGGCACACTCGCAAAAAAGGACAAAAATTGTTGCAACCGTTGGCCCTTCATGCGACACCTATGAAGGATTGCTTGAACTGGTAAAAGCAGGCGTGAATGTTTTCCGCCTTAATTTTTCACACGGTACGCACGAAGATAAAAAAGCGGTGATTGATAATATCAGTAAGATCATCAAATCTGAACCATATAACATTTCCGTACTGGCAGATCTCCAGGGCCCCAAACTTAGGGTTGGAGAACTGGAAGGTGGAAAGATTGAACTGGTTTCGGGACAGGAAATCATTTTCACTACGGAGAAAATGGTGGGCACGGCCGAAAAAGTATATGTATCGTACCCCAACCTGAGCACGGATGTAAAACCGGGTGAAAGAATTTTTCTTGATGACGGCAAGATGGAACTGAAAGTTGAAAAAATCCTCAATGCCAAAGAAGTGCTGATGAGCGTAACACTGGGCGGCATCCTGCTTCCGAAAAAGGGAGTAAACTTACCCGACAGTGAACTGACCATGCCTTCCCTTACAGAAAAAGACCGGAGCGACCTGGAATTTATTTTTACACAGCGTATCGACTGGCTGGCCTTGTCATTTGTAAGGCGACCTGTAGACATCATCAGCCTGAAGAAAATAATCAGGGACAATAACAGTAAACTGAAAGTGATTGCGAAGATAGAAATGCCCGAAGCACTAAAAAACCTGCGGGATATTATTGTAGAAAGCGATGGCATCATGATTGCCCGTGGCGACCTGGGCGTTGAAATACCTGTTGAAAGGGTTCCAATGCTGCAGAAAGACATTATCCGCAAATGCATGCACCGGGCGAAACCGGTAATCGTTGCCACCCAGATGATGGAAAGCATGATAGACCGTACCAAACCGAACCGAAGCGAAGTGAGCGATGTGGCCAATGCCGTACTTGATGGCGCCGATATGCTCATGCTATCGGCGGAAACTGCCGCTGGCGCTCACCCGATTAAAACCGTGAACATGATGGAGCTAATTCGTAACATCGCCATTGAGCACAGTGGTTACTCTGTGTTTGCTGGTGTGGGAGAGCGCACGCGGGAAGGTAACGACTTCTATCATGAAATGTCGGACGCCAACGTGATCGTGCAGGACCATGGAAGGTGGTGCCCCTGCATCATCACATCGGGCGATGTGCGCAGCTACTCCACGGGGCCGGGGATGCAGCCGTGTACGGTGGAGTACAGGCTGGGCGTGGATAACCTGAGCCAGCAAGCATGAGGGGCTCCATCGACGGCACCGCATCGATCAGACGGCGGGTGTAGGGGTGCCGGGGCTGGCGGAAAAGGGTGTCCGGGTCGCCCCGCTCGACGACGCGGCCGGCCTGAAGCACCAGCACCTCGTCGCAGACCAGGTCCACCACCGCCAGGTCGTGGCTGATGAAGAGGTAGCTCACGCCGAAGCGGTCCTGCAGGTCCTGCATCAGGTTCAGCACCTGGGCCTGCACCGACACGTCC
>CALKVC010000205.1 GCA_937996595.1 uncultured Chitinophagaceae bacterium | reverse complement strand
TTCTTTTAGTTTCTCACACAGTTTACGACCAAATTCGTGTGCCCGTCCCCGGTGGATCAGCGCACTAAGTGCATCCACTTTCTCACCATTTAACAGGATATCCATTTTCACAATATCCGACTGACGGTATTCGATCGGGTGATAATCAAAACTCGCATACCCACGGGTCATGCTCTTCAGCTTATCATAAAAATCAAAAACGATCTCTGTTAACGGCATATCAAAAGTTAGTTCCACCCTGGATGGTGTTAGATAGCCCTGGTTTATCAGTACGCCCCTTTTTTGAATGCATAAGGTCATGATATTGCCAATATATTCCGGCTTGCTGATCATCTGAGCCCTGATAAAAGGTTCATCAATATGATCAATCCGGGTTGGGTCGGGCATTTCCGTAGGATTATTCACCCGAATCACTTCACCTTTTGAGGTTGTGGCAACAAAACTCACATTGGGAACGGTAGTAATTACAGTCTGGTTAAACTCCCTTTCCAGCCTTTCCTGGATAATTTCCATATGCAGCATACCTAAAAATCCGCACCGGAAACCAAAGCCAAGCGCCTGCGATGTTTCCAGTTCAAACGTAAGCGATGCATCATTCAATTGCAGTTTATCCATGCAGTCACGCAGTTCTTCAAACTCATCAGTATTTACCGGGAAAATGCCTGCAAAAACCATCGGCTTTACATCTTCAAACCCTTTGATGGGCTCCAAGGCAGGATTTACCGTAGTGGTAATGGTATCTCCCACTTTTACCTCTTTGGCATTTTTTATTCCGGTAATGATATATCCAACGTCACCAGCCTTTACTTCAGATTTGGCTTCCATTCCCAGTTTTAATATGCCCACTTCATCTGCACCATATTCCAGGCCGGTATTGCTGAACTTGATCTTGTCATTCTTCCGCAGCGTGCCATTGAAAATGCGGTAATAGACGATAATGCCACGGAAAGAATTATACACGCTGTCAAAAATCAGCGCCTGTAACGGTGCTTCCGGATCGCCGGTTGGAGCCGGAATACGTTCAATGATGGCAGCCAGTATTTCCTCGATTCCAATGCCGCTTTTACCGCTGGCCAGTAAGATGTCTTCCTGTTTGCATCCAATCAGTTCAATGATCTGGTCGGTCACTTCCGGTATCATCGCACCCTCCATATCTATCTTATTGATAACCGGGATTATTTCAAGATTATTGTCAATTGCCAGGTATAAGTTGCTGATTGTCTGCGCCTGAATTCCCTGGCTGGCATCAACCAGTAACAGGGCGCCTTCACAGGCTGCCAGGGCACGGCTCACTTCATAACTGAAATCAACATGACCAGGGGTGTCAATCAGGTTTAGCACATATTGCTCTCCTTTATAGATATAGTTAATCTGAATCGCATGGCTTTTAATGGTAATGCCTTTTTCCCTTTCCAGGTCCATATCGTCTAACACCTGCGCCTGCATATCGCGGTCGCCAATGGTATGGGTAAATTCCAAAAGCCTGTCGGCCAGGGTAGATTTTCCGTGGTCAATATGCGCTATAATGCAAAAATTCCTGATATGCTTCATGTACTGCTAATCTCGTTTTGAGGGGCGAAATTAGCGTATTTCAGGTGTATTTCCTTGTACGGCAGGCTTTGTTCAGCATATCTTTTTGTTATTTGTTTACCGGCTTTGGCAGCTATGGGCAGCATCGTTGTGTCACTCACTTGTACGGCATCGCTTTATTCGGCCAGGAAATAGCGCAGGTTGGAGGCTGGTATATTTTCCCTGCCAATACAGATAAGGATTAGGTAGTTTGCTGATACAGGTCATACTTCTCCCCTGTTTGCACATGGTAACTTTGTGTTGGAAAATGGCAGTAAAAGAAACGGATTAAGGTTAAAGATGTATGTATTCATTCATAAAATCATCTGTCATGAAAAAGATATTATTCATTCCATTATTGCTGGCAGGTATCCTGTTCCCTTCTTGTGAAAAAACTACGGTTCAGGAAGCAACAGTTTCTGATAATAACAAATCTATAGTAGACCCCGCCGCCATTTTGTTCGGTACCTGCGATGGCTGGTATATCCCTTCTTTCCAAAAAGAAAGGATCGATATCAGCAGCGCATTCAATTCATTCAGGCTGGTATTTTGTGCCGATAAAACCGTTGTGGTAGCCAATGATGTTTTTTCAGTAACCGGCAGCTGGGAGCTCATAAGCGAGCAAGAAGTTCCGGTAAAACTGAGCATTAATCTCGGTAAACCCGTTGAAGCACTCATCAACCAGTCAGCATTTACATTCCTGAATGAATTAAACGGAAAATGGGACGTGGTTCAATACAACAAGAACATGCTCCGGTTACACAGCAGGGATGCTTTTAAAACAATGATCATTCAAAGAGGCGCATTGAATTGATTGAAGAGGCCTGTATATGCAATGCTGATATAACTGGCATACCAGGGGTGGGAAGATATTTTTTACGGGATCACAATATTTTTTAACACAACCCGTTTTAAATCAAGCGGCTAAAAAGTGCCGTTGCTTACCTACCCTTGAAACAAGAATAATTTATTATTCACAAAAGAATAGCCCCATTACCTGGGGCTATTTTATTTTTTGTATTTGCCAGCGTTTACTGTATTCTTTGTCAACTATCCCACACCGTTATTGTTAACCGGCTTATTCTTTTATCACTTTGATAAGCTCTTTTGTATGCACACCTGTAAGTTCCAGGTAGTACATGCCTTTGGCCAGGCTGAACAGGTTCAGCGGGAATATATTCCTGCCTGCCGGAACATTCCATTGCAGTTGTTTGATGATCCTGCCGTTATTGTCTATGATCCTTCCCTGAATCTTATCAGGCTGGTGAATGTTTATATACAGGTTCGTCATGTCATATACCGGGTTTGGAAACACATATACCTGGTTCTTATATTCGAGGTTTATGGTAACCACCGCAGAATAAGCCATCCTTCCGTCGTTATAATATTGTTTCAAGCGGTAATGTATGGCCGTTACGCCGAAGGAAAACACATCAGCGTCAACACGGCTGTAGGTTTCCACCGGCTGGTTGTTGGATGCATTTACGGATGCGATCCTGGTAAAATTATTTCCATCCAGGCTGCGTTCCAGCTCAAATGAATGGGTATTGAATTCGTTGGTCGTTTTCCAGTTCAGTATGGCATCCCTGTTTGCCAGGTGCCCTTCAAATTGCAGGTTTGTAACCGGTAACGGGCCTCCTGCCGCCTTATTGAAGAAATAAAATGAACCCAGTTTTGCGGTGCTCGTACTAAGTACATAATCTGCTTCCCATATTCCGGGGTTGGTTTCAAGGGCGATTGTATTTCCGGAAACAGCATCTGAACAGGCATCATCATTCCTGAATATACCCAGGTCGTGAATCATCTGTAAACCGGAAGGCTGGCCGATTGAATTTACTGCCTGCTTCATATCCATGAATTCCTGTTTCCTTATATACAATCTGATGTCCACTGTAGCATTGGCCGGAATGGCTGTTTGTGGTACCAGTGTCAGGCTCCTGTCAAGGTACAGGCGTTTATTGCCATCTTCCCTTACCGGTGCATCATTAATGAACATGGAAGCAGTTACCACACCCAGGTTGTTGCCATTTGCCTTAATTTCTGCCACTGCGTTGCCTTCATTGTCAATGATAGCAACCCAGCGGTTGTTATTGCTGTTGTCAATGGTAACAGAAGGGAAAGAAGTGCATGTTCCGTTTTCGCCTTTGGCAACCGGCGCCGGAACAGAAACAAGGCTGTTGCCTATTCCGGGCTCCCCTGCTTCATCCAGGTTGAAATGCTTTTTAATCGTGTAAACGTTACCGGCAGGATCCCATTCAAACAGCACACCTGCATTATGGTTACCACCTTCAGATGTAATGCCATATAATTTCCCCCCGTTGGCTTCCAGGCTGCCAAAAGGGTGGCTGCCCGAATCCTTGCTCATGTCTATTTTAACTGCAAAGGCATTTGTGGCCGGGTCCCACTCAAACAACACCCCTTCATTGCTGGCACCGCCTGATTCCGTAACACCATAGAATTTGCCCGACATCCATTCCAGGTTTCCCCTTGGATAATCGCCATTGCTTCCGTTGAAACTGAATTTCCTGGTAAAGCTGCCCGTTGCCGGGTCCCATTCAAAAATGGTACCGTTGCCATAGCTGCCGCCCAGCCCGGTAATGCCATAAAACTTATTGTCATGCATGCTCAGGCTGCCATATGGGTGCCCGCCGTTTTCGCCATTAAAATCAACCAGTTTGTTATAGGTATTACTGGCAGGGTCCCATTCAAACATAGTACCGGCATCGTCATTGCCGCCCAATTCGTTTAACCCATACAGTTTACCATTAAACGAAGTAAGGTAACCGTAAGGATGGTAACCTGAATTATAATCCAGGTCATATTTTTTAGTTTGTACCTGGCTTACCGGATCCCATTCGTAAATAGCCCCTTTATTAAACATACCGCCTTTTGAAGTGATGCCGTAAAACCTGCCATTTAATTTGGTAACGCTGCCGAAAGGATTGCAACCGTTTTCAACGGTAAGGTCGGCAATGGTGCTATAATCATCTGTTTCAACATCCAGGGAAAACAGTGAGCCCATATAATTATAGCCTCCCCATTGTGTAACACCAATCAGTTTGCCATCGGCATAGGAAAGCCCTCCGGGCCTGCGTCCTTCTATTCCGTTGAAATCAATTTTCTTGGTATAGCTGTTATTAGCGGTATTCCATTCAAAAAGCACACCGGAGTTGCTGCTGCCTCCAATCTGGGTGAGTCCGTATAATTTATCATTACTGGCGGCCAGGGAACCAATAGGGAAATAACCGGTTCCAATCGTTAGCCTCAGTTTGTTTGTATATACATTGGTAACCGGATCCCATTCATACAGGATGCCGCCGGTGGGTATCGGGTTACTGCCCTGGCTATGCCCGGATGTAAGCCCATAAAATCGTCCACCCATCAACGTCATATTCCCGATCGGGTGACGCCCGTCATTATAATCGGCCAGTTCAAACTTCTTGGTATATTCATTGGTTGCCGGATCCCATTCAAATATCACACCATGATCGGCAATACCGCCCGAAAATGTTGTTCCATAAAATTTACCATTAAGAAATTGCAGGCTTCCCCTGGGAGAATTGCCATCAAAGAAGTTAAAACTCATCTGCATGGCATATATGTTGGTTGCCGGATCCCACTCAAAAATCACACCTCCGCCGATACCGCCACGGGTAGTCATGCCATAAAATTTACCATTGTAAAATACCAGGTCGCCATACGGAGCCCTTCCATTGCTGCCGTTTTGAAAATCAATTTCTTTTGAAAAATTATTGCTGACAGGATCCCACTCAAATATTACGCCCCCGTCATTGATGCCACCGCGGCTGGTCATTCCGTAAAATGTATTGCCCTTAAGGGTAAGGCTTCCAAAAGGAGCAAAACCGTTTGCTGCAGAAAAATCAATTTTCTTAGAAAAATGGTTGCTGGCTGGGTCCCATTCAAAAATCACTCCACCATCATAAGTACCACCCTTGTTGGTCATCCCGTACATTTTCCCGCCAAATACGGAAAGGCTGCCATAAGGATAATATCCGGCTTCATCTGAAAAATCTATTTTTTTGGAATATTCATTGTTTGCCGGGTTCCATTCAAAAAGAACGCCCTTATCAAATTTTCCGCCATTGATGGTTAGGCCATAAAATTTGCCCTGGAATTCAACCATTTGAGTATAACCCGGATTAGCGCCATGGTTACTAATGCTGTATTTGTGTTTCACCTGGAAATGGTTACCATTTCCGTCTGTTTTAAATATTGCGCCCAGGTCATCGGGCCCGCCATTACCGGTAGTGCCCCAGAATTGGTAAATACCCTGCGCATGCAGCGTTACAGTGAAGAATAATGCAATTAACCCGGTAAGAAGTAAACGTGGTTTCATTAAAAACAATTACGTTAACAAATAGAGGTACGGGGTAATTCAGGAAGGAAGAGGAATCACCGGCAAGATGTTTACAACCCTTGTCAAGTTGACTAGTTATACAATTGAATAACAGGAAGTTATGTCAATACACGTCAATCATTGAGGGATGCAGATACTTGTGGTATAATGCAGATTTTTCGAGAAGATTTTGAATCAGAGGTAAATCAGGATGCTAAAGTAATAATCAGTTCTTGAAAATGCTAATTTTTTGCTGTTTTTTTTACAATGTTTTTGATGACTTTCCCTTGTTTTACCGGCCTTCCAAAATATGTATTACATACTCCCTGATGAATATTGTGCAATTATCATATTGGAAAATAACAGTACCTGCAATCAGTTATGAGGCTGACATAAATCATACGATATTACAGCCCACTTGAGTAGTTTAGTGATGTAAATGAATGCTTTCTTCAGATATTTAATTTCTAACTTCTAAAAATTGTATCATGGGCATAGAATTTAAAGACAACCTAACCGGAAAATTTGAAGACGATCCTTACCTGAATACACCACTGAAATTCCTGACCGCTTCTTCTATCATTGGAGATAAAGTAATAAATGATGAAGGGGAACACCTTGGTTCAATCAAGGATATCATGCTGGATATCAGGGTAGGTAAAATTGAATATTATGTGATTGAATTTGGCGGGTTCCTGGGTATTGGCGAAAAATATTTTGCCATTCCGTTCAACCTCCTAAAAGTGGATCCCGGTAACAAGGTTTTCCGTTTCAATGAAAAGAAAGAAACGCTGGCCAAGGCGCCTGGTTTCGACAAACATCACTGGCCGGAAACCAACGAACATAAAACAGAATATACAACACTCAGCTATAGTTTCTGGGATAATCCGGGTTGATAACGGATTCATATTTTTTAATTAATTCCCGGTTTTTTCACAGCCGGCCTGGTAGGAATATATAAGGTTGATTGATACCGGAATGAATTTCTTCCAGGAAGAAATTACAGCATTTAGTCGTGATAGTTATTTCATTATCCGGGGTAAAGCTTAGCATATAACCATAATTCATTTTAATATATTAATGTATAAATCCCAGCATGTGTTAACTTCAACAGCATGCTCAGTATATCAACGGTTCATATGCCTTATTCAATAAAGTCTTTGCTGCAATCAGTAAAAAATGTATCCAATCAATTTGATGAAGTATCACAAGCCATGCTTGGCAGAAAGCTGCAGCAGTTAAAAGGAACACATCAGCTACATGCAAAAAACCTTGCTTTTTACCATGATTTGTTACTGTTTATTGCTGCCTATCCCGGAAACAGCAAAATCTTATACCTGGCTGAAAAAGAACTGGAACGGGTAAGTAGATTATTTAAAAATGCATCAAAGATCAGCGGGCGTTTTCCGGATAATGAAGGGCTTCCATTCCGGGAAACCGTTACCAGGTTCACACCCGATTTTTTAGCCTGGCTCTTACAGCACGATGACCTTGAACTGGCTTTTGATTCTTTTTTTAAACCCAACATTGACCTGAATCATATGCTGGCTATCACATTGCCGGCTGTATTGCGGGGCGAAACAACGGCCGGTCTTGGCAATACCGAACTGCTATCTTCCCTGGGAATCCGGGAAAAGCAAATTCCGGCTTTCCTGCTCAGCCAGTTAGAATCATTACAGGATAAACCCATGATAAGGGATTTCCTGTTTGAGCAACTGGATATGTATGTAAGCCTTAAACCATTGAACAGGAATTTTTCCAGGGCTTATAACCGGGTACCTGTTAAAGAAACGTATTTTCATAACGACCTGCTGAAGCAGTTCAATATGATGGAACTGCTTAACGCCGGGCTACCGGAACCTTCCATGGCCGCTTTGCATGAAAAGCAAGCCTGTTTGAAAGTAATAAGGAATTCAATGGCACTGGGTGCCAGGGAAACTGACCCGGTAACGTATATGGATGAACGCTCTTTCAGGTATTATGAACTGGAACGTGGAATCAGTATCGCCATTTACGGCATGGTTCCTTCCAGGCAGTTACCACTCGAATCATATATGGGGTTTTCATTATTCAAAAACGGTTTTCCATGTTCTTACGGTGGCGCATGGGTGTTTGGAAACAGGGCCAGGTTTGGCATGAATATTTATGAGCCTTTCCGTGGTGGCGAATCCGGCTATGTAATGTGCCAGTTACTGCGTGTTTACCGGCAACTGTTTTCCATTACCTGTTTTGAAGTGGAACCTTACCAGTATGGGCTGGATAATCCCGACGGCATACGTTCCGGGGCATTCTGGTTTTATTACCGGTACGGGTTCAGGCCTGCAGACCCTGCATTAAAAAAATTGGCCGAAAAGGAAAAGCAGAAAATAAACAAGGGAAAAAATTACCGAAGCCCGGAGAATATTCTGTTGAAATTCACCGGCAGTAACCTGGAACTTCAGCTTGCAGGAAAGAAAGCGGTACAGGTTACAGATATCATTGGTAAGATAAAAGCCTTGCTCACTGCAAAGAACAGCTCAACCATACCCGTTACTGTTACTGAAGCGGTTAAGCAGTTTATGAAGCAGGTTGACAAGGCAGAACCCCAGGTGGCAGAAGAGCAACAGGTATTATCTGAAATGGCTTTATGGGCAAAGGGCATGAAGATAACTGACAGGAATAAACTTCAGCTGTTGTATACCTGTATACATGCTAAAATAACGGATGTTTACCTGTACCAGCAACTGGTAAGGGACTTTTTTAAATAAGATGAGAGTCTGTTACCTGTTTATTCTTTCTGTAATTTAGGGTTTGATAAAATACAAAACATACCCTTTCAACTGGTACATCGACAGCACGGTTTGTGCGGTTAGGGAGATTTTAATTTCCGGCAACAAAGCCTTTCGATCCAGGTTTATGAAAGAGAGCGCCTGGCCGCAAGCGATAAATTTACCACCTATGGCTTGCAGTTCCTTTATAAGTGTAAGGTTTGGATTATCCGTTTTATATTTCTCCTGGTAATAACCGTTATGAGTAAATGCTTTCAGCGCTTCCGCATGTATTACAATTACCGGGCTTATCTTTTTCACAGGGATTCCGGCTGCCACGTGCAGGTTAATGATTCTTGAAACTTCCACCAGGCTGTAGTTGGCAACCTTTGATAAAGAATCCGGGTTATTCGCTACAAGTTCAAATAGCAACTTATAATCCATATTCGGGTCGGGAATTTCTGTGAGATCAGAAACTGGCACTACGCCGGCAAAATCGTTTCCTTTGAATTGAGGGTATTGCGTAACCCCTTTTAGTTTTTCCCATCTCAGGGCTTCAGCAAATTCTTTTTCAACCTTAGCGCTGTCGGCACTTATCATGGCCCGAAGGGTGCTGTCCTTTTGTTTTTTTAATACGCTAATAGCACTGTCAGTATTATATGTCTGGCAATATACAATTGTGGCAGACAGGAAAAAAAGGATTAGCAGTAAACATTGTTTCATGTATAATAATTTGATGTAATATAGTACTTAATTATTACTACATCATATTAATAAATGTTTTTGTAGTCAGGAAATGCCAGGATACTGGTTGCAACATTCGGCCTGCATCACCCTGATTGTTTCAGCATAATAGTGATAAGCCGCTTCTATGGTAGATCCTATGCATACAACCCCCACTTTTCCAAATTGTGATAAAGCCCCGATGAGATGGAACATCACTCCTTCTTCTGTGGTGCCGTCATAATGCAGGTGGTTCATGATGGCAATATCCATCAGGTCTACCGGTGTTAACCCTTTAAATCGTTCATCCTGCAGGTTATCTGAAAAAACATAATGCTTTTCTTTGCCGTTCGGCAACAGGTATTTGCCAGTGTCGGCATCATAATCACCGTTAGTGAGGAATTGGAGCATGATATATGGGTGTGTGGTACCGCCTTTACGCAGGTTTATCTCAATGGCATAATGTTCCCATTTGCCTTTATGCTTTACCGATAGGAAATCAACCCCAAATCTTCCCAATACACCCTTGATTTTCAGCGCTTCGGCAATTTTTCTGGCCAGCTTGCCTATGTCAACGCTGTATTCGATGTTTGCCGGGAAACTACCGCCGAGGAAAACCTGGTTGTCGCGCCCGCCCATGATCTGGTCGTGGGTGGAAATGATATCAATTTTGCCGGTAGGCCCTATCCTGCATTGTACCGAAGGGGTGGCTTTTTCATCCCCGTCAATAAATTCCTCCACGATGCCTCCCATACTTGTGAATTTTTTCATGAACTGGTCATAACCCAGGTCATCGGCAACTATCTCCAGTTGTACAAATAACTGCCTTCTTACCTGTTCTTCAATATTATCGTCTTCTGTTACAAGGCTGTAATTGAAAATAGCATTTCCTTCGCCACTGAATCCATCATTCATTTTAACTACCGCTTTCCTGATACCTTTCTTTTTTCTGTACAATGCTGCCAGCGCCTGTATGATGCCTTCTTCATCTTTAATGTTTTCAATTCCTTCCGGGGTGGCAACCTGGCAATAGGTAAACACTTCACGGCTGCCCGATTTGGTACCCCAGTACAGCAGGTCGGGATCACAGCCATAAATGGGCAGCCCCAGTTCAACAGCCAGTCTTTTCTCATGTTCGGTAACATTGAAACAGGCTATATGTGCCGGTGGGCCGTTCTGTAATATTTTTTTTATTCTTTTAACCAGCCTGGGCCTTGCGAGTATCTTTTCTGTGAGCGACAGGTTTGAATTGTCGAAACAACTGGAAAAATGAAGCCGTTGCCTGGCATGATGTCCCGTAATGCCCGGCAGCAGGTGCAGGTAATAATCAATGATGATTGGGTCTACCGGGTTGCTGGTGATGTAAATAACATTGGTGCGTGGCATCCTTAATAACATCAGCAGGCAAAGCAGGCGTTCTTCATAATGTACCGCTCCTTCAACTTTTGAAAGTATGTCGGGGTCAAGGGTAAGGCTTGGAACCACTACCACTGTTTTTTCAGCCATCTTATCATGAAACACAGCTTCATACAGGGCTGCAAATCCTGATTGGAGCTCACCAAATTTTTCCTTTAATTCAGCGGGGGGCATATGCAGCATGTGAAATTGTTGCCGGGTGAAAAATATCGATTTTCAAACCATACCAAGTTATATTTATAAAGATTGGCTAAGGCTGATTCTTATAATACCGCCTGCTGATTTATATCAGTCTGCCCGGTTTTTTTTCTTGCATGATAACTGGTAATGAAATGTAAAATTTTCCTGCAAACCGTATGATTTACAGGCCCTTCAGTTATATTTAGCTTAAATTAATCGCCTTGCCTGATTGGGAAATACAAAAAACAGCCATAACCAGACCAGTTGCAGGCAGCCGGAAGATTAAAGCCGGTTTCCTGGAACTTTCAAAATGGCAATTATACCTGGCGCTTCATGCATTATTTATTGGCTGTTGCCTGTTATATCAATCCTTATGGATCTTCAGTGAAACAACTACTGCTTACTGTTACGCATATAATGAGGAGCAACTGGTAGCAAGAGGTGAAACACCAGGTACACTGGTATACCATTATATGGTTGATGGAAAAATGTACCGTGAAACAAGTACGCGAAATGAATTGCCGCTTACACAGCATTATATACCTGTAAGGTATCTCCGGTTTTATCCGTCAATTTCCCGGGTTGATTCTTTTTATGGAAACTGGGCCGGCTTTCTGATGGCCTGGGGTTTATTTTTTGTAATAACTTCCATGATATTTTTCATACCAAATGAAACAATGCCAAAAAGAAGCTATTTCTATTTTACCGGTAAGAGGCCCTTTATACATATGATTGTGAAGTAACCTGTACATCGCAAGAAATATGGTTAAGATAGGCATAGTTGTAAAACGAAGATGGAAAACAGACCGCTCATAGTAACACTTAAGCTGGACGAAGAGGCTCAGTCATATTTCAGCAGGATGCGTCAACAGCATTATCCGGGTCATTCTAATTTTACAGATGCCCATGTTACCTTATTTCATACATTGCCTGCGGGTAACAGCGAAGTGATGCAGGTGCTGGAAGCCAGCGCTGAAAGATTTCGGGTATGCTTAACCGTTACCGGGTTGAAATTCACCGGCCATGGGGTTTCTTTTAGCATTACTTCACCGGAACTGTCTCAAATGCATGTGCATTTGCAGGAAAGTTTTAAGGGGATGCTTACGGGTAAGGATTCACAGTTGCTGGAACCGCATGTAACCGTTCAAAATAAGGTGACTGCTTACAGGGCTGCTAAGTTGTATGAAAACCTGCTGGCCGGTTTCTCCCCTTTCACCTGTATGGGCATCGGTATTAGTACGTTCATATATAATAAGGGGCCATGGATACATACAGGTGATTTCCTTTTTGAAAACTTCCGGGAAGGTATTATTTAGGTTTGTAATCAAATACCAGTACCGCATTCTCATCCAGGCTGGCTTTTGAACGCAGCTCATAACGTTTATTGCCTGCTGTAACAACAACCAATGCTGTATTGGGCGGTATGCTGCCAAGGTTTTCCGCAAACAGCGTTATTTCGTGGGTGGATGCTGCTTCGTCGAGTTGAATCGTTAATTCAATCGCTTTTTCTGAAAGGCGCTGGTGGCTCAGCAGCAGGCGGCCATTGTAAAAGATGGAAATGCTGTCATTGTCTACCGTGCCATTGTCATATACTTTCAGGTTAAGCACATTTACATCTACCGCAAGCCTGCTTTGCCTGGATTGCTTACGCGAAGCCATCGTTTTTTCCGGTTGTGTAACAGGCGGCGTTATTTTTTGTACCGGGCTGTTGATTTCCCGGAGGCTGCTGTCTTTCCCGGTAGTACTGTCTTT
The DNA here is from genome assembly GCA_937996595.1 of uncultured Chitinophagaceae bacterium. Taxonomy (GTDB): domain Bacteria; phylum Bacteroidota; class Bacteroidia; order Chitinophagales; family Chitinophagaceae; genus Ferruginibacter. Next base: position 10,380 of record CALKVC010000205.1, on the reverse strand, counting down.
TACCGTTTTTACCGTAACCGGTTTATTATTTGCCTGCTTTTTAAAAACCGGTTTATTCTTCACCGGTTCCGGTTTTGGTTGTTTTTTCGGTTCAGGGAAGCATTCAGGCATTTTCCCGGGTAGTTTTTTGGGTTTAGCTGAAACCCTTTTGAGAAAAATTTCATCTCCGCCCATTCCAAAAATTGACATGACTGTATTCTGTACATACACTTTTCCCCTCAATGCGTTCCTTCCGTTTTCCCTGCTTTTCCAAAGTATGATACGCATCAGTACATGGTTGCCGCTGTTCTTGATAAAACTGTTTCCGGCAATAAAATAGATTTGCTTATCAGCATCATACCTGCCTGTAAACCTGGCCATACAATAACTGGAACTGTCGTTCAGTTCATAATCATATGTATAGCCGCATAATTCATTATTTTGTTGTTCTACATTCACCTGCATGTATTCACCGTTGAAGATGCCCTCCCAGCTCCCGGTAATATCCTGTGCGGCCATTTTTTCTGCACATAAAAATGGCAATATGACCAGCAGGCATATATGTTTCATTAATTTCATCTGCATAAAATTACCATGAAAAGCCGGTATATCATGGGCTGGCGCTTCATGATATATATATCAGAGTGTTAATTTTTTCTTCCTCAGCCAATACATGTTCGTTAGCAGGATGATGATAAGCAAGAGCAGACCGAAGAATTCCCTCGTTTCTTCTATCCATGGCTTGGTGGCTTTCATGGTTTGCACCAGGTTTTCAGCATTATGTTCGCCGGCCCAGTTAAGCACACCTGTTTTATCAAACAACAGGTAAATGGCATAAACGCTGTATATGACCAGAGCGGTGATATACAAGGCAGGCCGGTACTGCTTTCTAATTGCCTGCAGGCAAAGCCATGCAGTGTACAGGTAAATAGGAATCCATATATATGGATCCGGGTCGTTATACTGCAGGGCTGCGGCTAAAAGGCAATACAGGATGAACAGGTAGTTGACGTATTTCATAAACAGTGTTGGTTTATCTGAAAGGTACCTGATGTTGCAGATATCATGTCATTTTTCTTCAACCCGAACCCGATAACGGATGGCGGGTTTGTAATCAAAAACAATTTCAAGGTAATACAGTGAATTTTCTTTTACAACATATTGAAAGCAGTATGTATCCCCTGTTTTTGTAAAGGGAACATACTGTTGTTTTTTCTCAGCCCAAGTGTCCCGTACTTTTTTTGTTTTACGTTTTCCGATGTTGATGGTTGTATACAGGGGCGGGTTCCTGTAAATATTTGAATTGATTTGAATTTGCCTGATATCTTTGCTGTATGTTAACCTAAACTGGATGCTGTCGTTTTTTCTTACTTTAAGCACACCGGTTGTGGGGAATTCTTCTTTCAGGTTTTCCAGTACTTCCAGGGAAAAATAATGTGGCTTATTGAAAAATTGTTCTTTGGTTATTGGCGGGCGTACCATCCATTTACCTGATTGCGGGTAATGGTTTCGGGAGAACCTGCTATAGGATGAAAGCCAGTAATAATTATGAAAGTCTTTTTCAAACCTCGTCAATGCACCGGTTTCTTCATCTTCAATCACATTGCCCGATGCCCAGGTAACGTCAAGGTAATACCAAACCGTATCCAGCAACACGGCATTCCAGGTATGGTTTACGCCAATACTGTTTCCCACCTGGTAAGGGCGGGTACGGGCATGGCCGGGAATCATTTCTGCTGTAATGTAAGCGATTTCACATAACTTTTTAAATAGCCTTGCATACCCGTCGGCAACCGCTTTTTTTTGCCTGAGGATCCTTTTCAGGTAATCAAACTCCCATGCAGCCATAATATCCTGGCAATTGTTGTCACCATAACAATCAGGTTTTTCAATTTCCTTTCCCCTGTTTATAAACCGGTAATCAAAGGCAATATTGTTGGTTATCCATTTGAAAATCGCCCTTGTTTTATAAACATCTTCCGGGAATGGGTCAGTAAGGTCAAAAGCCAGTTTCCTGATATCTTGCTTATATTGTACAGATAATACAAAACTGTCTACCTTGCTGTAATCTAATTTATCGTATGGGGTTTGGGCAGAAAGTCCATATTGCAAGGCAATAAATACTAACAGAAATGCAGGAAAGCGTTTCAAGGAATGGTTTTGTATATAAAATTATACAATTCTAAGCTGGTTTCATAGCTAATAAGGATAAATGACTGTAAAACAGGGTATATTGGCATTTTTATTGCTATGTAAAGCATGAAATTCATAAGTGACAGCTGATTCCGTGTGTTGATTTTAACCTAACTTAATATTAGATGAAACAACTTCTACCTGCCATTTCCATTTTTCTCTTTTCATTAACTCCTAACGTGTATGCACAACCGGCACTGTCTCTTACGCCTGTCATAACCGGGTTGTCTGCCCCCATGCAGCTTGTACATGCCGATGACGGTACAAACAGGATATTTATAGTGTTAAGGAACGGTAATATTCTTGTGTATTCAAAAACATACTCGTTCATTGCCACTTTTTTATCGGTAACGGGTATCAATAGTAGCGGGGAAGGCGGTTTGTTAAGCCTTGCCTTTCATCCTGACTATGAGAATAACGGTTTACTGTATGTGTATTACACAAATACCAACAGCGACCTTGAACTTGCCCGGTATAAGGTAAGCAGCGACCAAAATGTGGCAGATCCATTATCGAAAGTGCTGTTATTGACCATACCTCATCCCACCTACCAGAACCATAATGGCGGAGAACTGCATTTTGGCAAAGACGGTTACCTGTACCTGTCAACCGGCGATGGAGGTGGCGGCGGCGATCCACTGAACAATGCCCAGAACACCGGTTTGTTACTTGGCAAGATGCTTCGCTTTAATGTGAACACTTCAGTTACTGCACCATTCTATACCATTCCTGCAGGTAACCCTTACGGTAATGAAATTTATGCAGTTGGATTGCGCAACCCGTTCAGGTGGAGCTTTGACCGGGCAACCTATGATATGTGGATAGCTGATGTTGGCCAGGATGCATATGAAGAAATCAATTACAGGCCGGTTGATTCATCCATAAACGTTAATTATGGCTGGCGCTGTTATGAAGGGCCCGCTGAATATGATAATACCGGCCAGGGATGCGGAGGCCCGTTATCAAATTATATTTTCCCGGTTTATAGTTACCCTACCCCAAGCCCGGGTTCAGTTACCGGTGGCACGGTTTACCGGGGAAACACGTATGTGGATTTCAGGGGATATTACCTGGCAACAGATTATTTTACCGGTATTTTGATGCTGATAAAATATGATACCATTACACATATTGCTACCACAACTGAGCAAACGCCCGTACCACTTGTAAAGAATATATCCGATTTTGGTGAAACAGAAGACGGGGAATTGTATGCCGTATCCTTGTCTGCAGGATCCGTTTACCGTATTACTGCTTCCGGCTCCATCGGGTATACGTTTACGGGTAATGGAGATTGGAGTATAGCTGCTAACTGGAACAATAATACGATTCCGCCGGCGATACTTCCTTCCGGGGCGGAGATTATCATAGATCCGGCCTTGAACGGGGAATGTGTACTGTCTGCCACACAAACCGTTTCTGCCGGGGCCAAATTCCTGGTGAAACAGGGAAAAAATTTCCGGGTTACGGGAAACCTCGATATTCAATAAGGATGATTATAACATCTTAGCCTGTACGCTGTTTAGTAATTCAGCAAGCAACCGGTTAATTTCAGAAGCCCGGTTCATCACCATCAGGTGTGTGCCCCTGTTAATGATATGTGTAGGGCTGGTATACTTAACCGGTAGTATCTCGTCTTTTGAACCATGTATATGGGCCATCGGAACCGGAACCGATTCATTCTTCCAGTGCAGGATAGCTCCCAGTGCCCATTTGATAAATGCCGGGTCACTTTCTCTCACCAGTTGCAGAAGCACCTGCTTATCTTCCCTGCTTTCCGGTGCAAATAATCGCTTGATAACGGATGCAGATTTGAACATACTTACAGGTATCACCCGGTGCATGTTGAGCATTTTTGCCAGCCGGAACCTTCTGGGAAAATGATGGTAAACAGGCACACTGGAAATGAGTATGGTTAACTGAGGTTGATAAAATTTTGCGATTTCGGAAGCAATCATCCCGCCCATGGAAAGCCCAACCAGTACGAACTTATCTGTTGTGTCAATTTTTTGAGCCAGCCTAGAAGCGTAAGATTCCAGGCTTTCATGCGGATGATGTGTGATCCAGTCGAGATATATTGTTTTGTAACCTTCCGGAAGCCTTATATTCCTGAACACCCTTCGGTCGGCTGCTAGTCCGCTGATGAAATATACTTTCATATAATTATTTCCGGCCTTAGGCGGTATTTAATGAAGACCCGATTCACAAAATTATGCAACCGGGAATTATATCTTGTTTTAATCCGGTTAATTTTCTATATTTAATAGCGGTAACCGGTTCGGCTTGTTAAAACCAGTTATTCATGGCCGTTGTGGTCAACAATTTTTCTTCACTAAAAACCTTATGACATGAACCTTACAAAAAAAATGGCGGCAGAGTTTATCGGAACCTGCTGGCTGGTATTGGGCGGTTGCGGAAGTGCCGTTCTGGCTGCGGCTTATCCAGAATTGGGGATTGGTTTTGCCGGTGTTTCACTGGCATTCGGTTTAACGGTAGTAACAATGGCATATGCTGTTGGTCATATTTCAGGCTGTCACTTAAACCCGGCAGTTTCTGTAGGGTTATGGATTGGCGGAAGATTTGAGTCTAAAGAATTATTACCTTATATAATAGCACAGGTGTTGGGAGGCGTTGCAGGCGCATCTTTATTATATCTTATTGCAAGCGGAAAACCAGGTTTCGAAATTGGTGGTTTTGCTTCCAATGGTTATGGAGAAAATTCTCCGGGAGGTTATTCTATGATGGCAGCATTGATTACAGAAATTGCCATGACATTTTTCTTCCTGGTCATCATATTGGGTGCCACCCATTCCAAAGCATCTAAAGGGTTTGCCGGTTTAGCCATCGGGCTTGGGTTGGTGCTCATACACCTGGTAAGTATTCCGGTAACCAATACATCTGTTAATCCGGCCAGGAGTACCAGCCAGGCCATATTTGCCGGAACTGAAGCCATGGGGCAGCTTTGGCTTTTCTGGGTTGCTCCCATTGCTGGCGCTGTTTTAGCAGGATTGTTTTACAGGTTTGTATCACCAGAGGAAGGATGATGATAAATTAACGGATTGATATGCCGCCTTTACAAGCGGCATTTTTTTTATGGCATAGAGTTCACTTTTTTAATTTACCGTTGTGTTGAGGTTGGTAATCCGGTAATGGGTAACTTGAAAATTAATTTTAAATGGCGGATGATAGCATTGCCTATAGCATCTGAGCATGCTACTGCATAACTTCAAATACCTGTTCATGAAAAATCTTTCTATAGGTTTAATCATTTTTATTTTCATTTCATGCGGCAGGCCCGTTTATGAAAATCCGCATGTAATCATACGAACCGGTTATGGTGATATTGAACTTGAATTATACCCTAAAAAAGCACCTGCAACGGTCAATGCTTTCCTGTCTTGTATTGATTCGGGTTTATACACCGAAAGTTCATTTTACCGTGTATTGAAAGCGGAGGAACTTCCCACTGACCATAATACCGGCATCATACAGGGTGGAATCTGGAAAAGGGCTCCCCAAAAAACAGGAACCAGTAAAACTATCAGGCATGAATCAACGCAGTTAACAGGGCTCTCACATATTGACGGCACCATCTCTATGGCCCGGCAGGATACCGGAACTGCCCGCACTGAATTTTTTATTTGCATCGGCGACCAGAGCAGCCTCGATTTTGGAAGGCGCGGATCAGCAGACGGCCAGGGATATGCCGCCTTCGGCCGTGTTTTTAAAGGTATGGATATAGTAAGAAAAATACAGGGCCGGGAAAGCAACGGTGATGCTTTCACAAAGGATATTCCTATACAGGGGATCACCCGGTTTTAAGCCATCAGTAGTAATGATGTTTTTACTGTTTTCGTTAAAATTAATCGTAAGATTACTTCGTTTTATTCTCTCCAAAAGCAGGCCTATACTGCATTTTACAATATTTTTCTACAATTGTTAAAGAAAATACAATAAACAAAAAAGCTTACCGTTAACACAGAACCCTGATAAAACCCTCTTACCGGCAATACTGGTATGTAATACCGTTATAATCCAATATTGCTGACTATGAGATTAATGTTACTCTTCTTTTTTGCCTTTTTTTCGTCAATTGCCTCTGCACAACATATAGTTGCGGTTGAATTGCCAGGAAAGGGTTTCCGGTTTGTTGACAAACAGACAGGCTCCATCATTTCCCATACTATTTGGGATGAAGCGGAACCATTTGTAAATGGTTTTTCCCGTGTGCTCATCCATGAAAAGTTTTCCTTTGTAAATGCAAAGGGAATTCCCATTTGTGAAAATGTGTATGATGCGGCAAGGAACTTTTCAGGGAAACTGGCTGCGGTTAAGAATGAAAACGGCTGGGGTTTCATAAATGAATCCGGAAAAATAGCAATTCCCTGTAAATATGAAATCGTATTCGATTTTAAAGGCAAGGTAACTGCCGCTTACAGCAGGAAAAAATGGCTTATCATCAATACAAAGGGTGAAACGATAGCCTCTCCTGATATTTCTGCCTGTTATGGTTTTGTAAACGGGATAGCAGCCGTTGAAAAAAATGGTATTCCCGGTACAATGAATACGAGTGGAGTAATATTTTTCAGCCATGATGCAAAGAAAACCAATACATCAGCACCATCCGTTATGCCGGCAGCTCCCAACCCGGTTTCGCAATGCCCGGATAATATTGATTTTGAATTCGGATCATTCCAGAACTGGCGCTGCTTTACCGGTCGGGTAGATTCTGTTGGAAGTACAAACGTGATAACTGTCACCCCTTCTGCACCTACGGCTAACCGTCATACCCTTTACAACCGCGCCATCCCTTCAGCCATAGACGCATTTGGATTGTTTCCCACCAACCCGCCGGATGGGAGCAATTTCGCGGTAAAACTCGGTAATACGAGGATTGGTGCACAGGCAGAAAGGATACAATACCGTATTCAGGTTCCGGCCAATGATTCTAATTTTTCCATAAAATACGATTATGCGGTTGTTTTTGAAGACCCTGGCCATACGAACTGGACTCAACCCAGGTTTACGGCCCGGTTATTCGACTCTGCTGCAAATGCTTATGTAACCTGTGCTTCATTTGAATATATCTCAACATCCGGTTTGCCCGGATTTGCAAGATCTGTTGTTGATACTTCCGTTATTTACAAACCCTGGTCATCTGTTTATGTAAGCCTGCGCGGGTATGCCGGTAAAACAATGTTCCTTGAGTTTACAACAGCAGATTGTGTAAGAAAAGGCCATTGGGGATATGCCTATGTTGATGTGGAAAAGCCATGCGGGCAATCTATACAGGTGCAGTACGATTGCGCTTCACCAAATATCACAAACCTGTCTGCACCACCCGGTTTCCAGGTTTATAACTGGTGGGATTCTTCATTTACGGTGATGTACGGAAGCGGACAGCAAGTTGTTTTAAATCCGGGCCCCCGGGTAAATTCAACCATCTGGCTCGAAATGATACCTTTCAATGATTTTGGATGCCGCGATACCATACCCGTAACCATTACAGGTGAGTTCAATGCTGATTTCAGCCTATCGGATACCGTAGGTATTTGCGCCCCTCATACTTTCAGCTTTTACAACAGCCATATACCGTCTTTATCTGCCACATGGAATTTTGGAGATGGCACAACGGCAACCGGTGATACGGTTACCCATACCTATCCATTACCCGGAAATTATACAGTAACACTGCAGGTAGTTCTTCCAAGCGGATGTATTGGTACGGTTGTTAAGATCATTTCTGTGCTGCAGCCGGTTGGCAGTTTCTATTTTGATGATACCTATTACTGTAACAGCAACCAGGTAAGGTTTGATGCAGTGGTAAGCAGTACTGACAGCCTGTTCTGGGATTTTGGCGACGGGCAAATGCTGGCTACATCCCAAACTTCGGTTTATCACAGTTATGCGTTACCGGGAGTATATATGCCCGTGTTAACGGTTAGGTCAACATACGGATGCCAGAACAGCATACCGGCACAGGATACGATCAGGATAGAAAAACTGGCTGCCGGGTTTTACGAAACGCAAAACAGGTTTTGCGGATATACAAATATGACTTTTACAGATTCTTCCTACTCTTATTTTGGCATCAATAGCTATGCCTGGAACTTCGGGGATGGCCATTCAGGAAGCGGCAGTTCGGTAAATCACCAGTATACTTCATCAGGTACTTACCAGGTGCAACTGATCATAACCGGTATCAGCGGTTGTTCCGATACGATCATAAAACCAGTATACGTGTATGTTCTTCCCATTCCTTCTGTATCCATTTCCGCACCGGTTACGCACTGTGGTAGCAGCAATGTGAGCTTTACTGCATCAGTACAGCCCTCAGATTCTGTAAGCACATTACAATGGACGTCTTCCAACGGATATTCAGGCAACGGTAATAATTTCAGCACATCGTTTACCCAGCCTGGTAATTACAGTGTCATACTGATAGCTACTACCATTCATGGTTGTGCCGATACGGCTCATCATACAATCAATATTAATGCGGTACCGGAAATAATACAACCCGGTAACCAGGAACTGTGCAGCAATACCATGTCTGCTCCTGTTGTTTTTGCCAGTTCTGTAAACGGAACTTCCGTCAACTGGATAAATAATAATATTTCCATAGGTTTACCTGCATCAGGAACCGGTAATATTCCTTCCTTTACCGCTATCAATAATACCGGTCTTCCGGTAACAGCCAGTATCAGCGCAGTTCCAACTGCCAATGGATGTACCGGTAATCCGCAAACATTTGATATCATTGTGAACCCATTGCCTGATATCATTCAACCGGTAAACCAGGTATTTTGCAAAAATGCCGTGACCGGAGAGATCAGTATTACCGGAAGTATTGCAGGAACCACATTCAACTGGACGAACAACAATACACTTATCGGGCTGGCAGCTTCCGGTACCGGGAACATTCCCTCTTTTACGGCGATAAACAATACAACGTTACCGGTAACGGCAACCATTACGATCATACCAACCATACAGGGTTGTACCGGGCCCGGAAAAACATTTACCATTACCGTAAATCCCATGCCGGCGGTTACGGTGCCTGCGGAACAACGTATATGCAACGGTACACAAACAGGCACTATTTATTTTGCATCAGCAGTGACTGGTGCTGTATATACGTGGACAAACAATAACACATCCATCGGTCTGGCAGCTACCGGTACAGGAAACATTCCTGCATTTACAGCCATCAACAGCAGTAATGTAACAGATTCTGCAGTAATATCAGTATTTGCCACTGCAGCAGGTTGCGTGGGGCCGGTAAAAACAGTAACAATCATTGTAGATCCTTCCCCATCTTTGGTACAGCCGGCAAACCAGGCTGTTTGCAACGGTTCAAACACCGGGCAGGTAGTATTTACAGGGCCGGTGGCAGGTTCTGTGTTTACCTGGACAAACAATAACAATACGATCGGGTTACCGGCTTCCGGTTCGGGTAACATAATGCCATTTACGGCCATTAACAATTCCGATACAACGGTAACAGCATCCGTAATGGTAACGCCAACGGGTAGTGGCTGTTTGGGCGAACCCCAAACATTCAGCATTACGATATACCCTACTGCCGGCGTAAACCCACTTCCGGCAATTGAAATCTGCAATGGTGCGCCGGTTAATGCTATCAGCTTTACTAGCCCTGTAAACAATACCTCGTTCACCTGGACGAATAATAACATATCAGTGGGGTTACCTGATTCCGGTACCGGAAACCTGCCGGCATTTATAGCCATGAATGCTACCAATGCGCCTGTTTCGGCTGTAATATCAGTAACGGCAACTGCAAATAACTGCCCGGGGCCATCAACATCGTTTATAGTAAAAGTTAATCCAACACCGGCTTTATTACAGCCGGGAGATATGGTTTTATGTAACGGGGCAGCCACACAAGCCATTCATTTTTCGGGTAATGTTCCCGGAACAAATTATAAATGGGTGAATAACAATCCATCAATAGGTTTGCCGTCAAGTGGTACCGGGGATATACCATCATTCATAGCCGTAAATGACAGCAGTTCGCCCGTAATAGCAACCATAACAGTTACACCAACTGCCAATAACTGCCCGGGTGCACCAAAAACATTTACGATCACCGTTCACCCGACTCCCGCGGTGAATGCCAGCAATGATATGAACGTATGTTTGGGTAAACCAGCCCAACTCAACGCAACCGGCGCAGATATATACAAC
>CALKVC010000204.1 GCA_937996595.1 uncultured Chitinophagaceae bacterium | reverse complement strand
CCATCAGGGCCAAAGCCCTGCAGGTTCTTAACAGTTTCATGCGTAAAGATGAACACATTAAAATACAGTATGCCGCCAAATATGCCAGTATTGAAAACTATTATAAGAAATGGCAGGGCGAAGTGCTGGAGCTCACATCAAGCAATGCCGTTCAGAAAAAAACAGACCTTGAAAACGTATTCATGCAAAAAGTTAATGCCAATGCTGCGTGGAAAGAAAATTACGGCAACCTGTTAACCGACCTGTCGAAAGCATATGAAGACATAGAGCCATATGCCCGTGCCAGGGATTATTTTACTGAGATTTTGCCAAGGATTGAACTCATGGGAATTGCAGCCGACATGAATTCACTGGTTACCGCATACAGCAAAGATGAGGCATCATACCAGAAGAAAAAAGCCGATGTTTTAACCAAGCTGGAGGAAACATTCAAAGAATTTGATGCCGGTGTAGACAGGAAGATGTTTGAAACACTCATGGAAATGTATATTAACAGGCAGGAAACCGATTATGTTTCCCCGGCTGTAAAACAGTTATTGACTGATAACGGTGAATCATACACGAAAGCTGCGGAAAAGATATATAGTAACACCGGGTTTTTATCGATTGATAAAATAAAGGCGATGCTTGAGGGAACCCCACAGGATGTGGTTACCCGCATTAAAGATGATGCAGCCGGAAAACTGTACAGCGAAATGGTAAAGACTTATACGACCAATGTATCACCCAGGTTTAATGAAACACAGGCAAAAATAAACCGCTTACAGCGGAGTTATATGGAAGCACAGCTGGAAGTAAACAAGGAAAAGACATTTTATCCGGATGCTAACGGCACGCTCAGGGTTACGTACGGAAAAGTGAACGGGTATAAGCCAAAAGATGCTGTACAGTATGGCTATTATACTTACATGGATGGCATTATGGAAAAATACAAACCCGGAGATTACGAATTTGATGTGCCGGAAAAACTCATCAGTTTGTATAAGGCCAAAGATTTCGGCCCCTATGGAGAAAACGGCCGCCAGCCGGTATGCTTTATCGCATCAAACCATACAACAGGTGGTAATTCCGGTAGCCCGGCCCTGGATGCTTACGGTAACCTGGTTGGACTGAATTTTGACAGGGTGTGGGAAGGAACCATGAGCGACATCAACTACGATCCTTCCATTTGCAGGAATATCATGGTAGATATCAGGTATGTACTGTTTATCGTAGATAAGTTTGCCGGTGCCAAAAACCTGATTGCAGAAATGCAACTCGTGCATCCCAAAAAAAGTAAATAATATCGATTCTCAATATAGGTTTGGGTGCTAATGACCTCCGGCGAGGGTATGGCTATCCGATGTATATGACATACACCGGCAACCAACTTAATTTTTTGCAAATACTTTCCTTAGTAATTCAGTTACCTGTGCGGCAGGGTCTTTTCTTATTTTCTGTTCTTCCAGGCTTATTTCATGAAATAGCCCATTGAGCGCTTTTTCTGTAACATAGCTGGTAAGGTCTGTATTCACTTGTTGGCGTGAAAATTTATTATAGGCTGTAAATACGTCTTTCCAGTAGGTTGAAGCATTTACTTTATCGAGCGAGGCCTGAATAACCGGTTTCATCCGGCTGGTAAGCGTTGCCGTTGTGGTCTTTTTCAGGTATTCCGTTGCCGCAAAGTCGCCGCCGCGTAAAATACCTACACCATCCTGTACACTCATTTGCCGGATGGCATCCCAGAATATGGTTGAAACGCCGCTGGCTGCATCTTCCGCTGCCCTGTTCATAGACAGGATGGCCTTATCAACCAGTGAAGACATGCCGAAACTGCGCAGTGTGCTTTCCACTTTTTTTGCTTCCTCGGGCATCAGTATCCTGATGGCTGCATTTGAAAAGAATCCATCTACCCGCGACAGTTTTTTAGTACTGCTGTCGGTACCAATGGTTAATGCTTCTTTCAGCCCCTTAATGATATCTTCATTTGACAGCGAACCGGAGCCGGACGGCAGGTTTTTTGAAACCGTTTTAAGTAAGCCGGAAGAATCTTTCCCGGCCATTTTATTAAGCCTGTCTTTAATCCCCTGTGCCTGTATTGTACAAAAAAAGCTGATTATTAAGGCTGTAAGAAAAAGTTTTTTCATAGTCATATTTGTCATAAGCAACAAATATAAACGGAATGATGCTAAGAAAGGGTTAAAAATCCCTTACTTTTACGGATACATGCAGGATGCTCCACATATTGAATTTTACAGGCTTTCCGCCTATATCTCCATCATGATGAATGGCACATCGGCCTTTTGAATATACCTCCATTTATTAAACCGGTTTAATGAGCAAAGTGGGCTATTCCGTTTTGCCAGTCCATTTAAAATTTTTTACAAATGAAAATAGCAGTATTAGGTGCAGGTATGGTTGGCCGTGTAATTGCCTCCGACCTGTGTAAAAATCACCAGGTAACCTCCTTCGATATCAATGAGAATAACCTGGCAATATTAAAAAAAACAGCAGGAATTTCATGCAATCAGGCCGATCTGTCTGCATATGATACCTATGCAACTATGCTGGTTGGATTTGATATGGTTGTGTCGGCTGTACCGGGATTCATGGGATACAAGACCCTTGAGTCTATCATCAATACAGGAAAAAATGTGGTAGACATTTCATTTTTCCCCGAAAATGCGCTGGACCTGCATGGCCTGGCCGTTTCAAAAAATGTGACTGCCATTGTGGATTGCGGTGTTGCCCCGGGCATGAGCAACCTGATTTTAGGTTATTACGACACACAAATGAAGATTGACAGTTTTGAATGTATGGTGGGCGGACTTCCCAAAAAAAGGATAAAACCGTTTGAGTACAAAGCGCCTTTTTCTCCTATTGATGTGCTGGAAGAATATACCAGGCCAGCCCGTTATGTTGAGCACGGGCAAATAATAACCAAACCGGCATTAAGTGATGCGGAACTGATAGATTTTGATAAAGCAGGTACGCTGGAATCTTTCAATACGGATGGTTTAAGAAGTATCCTTCATACCATGAAACACATTCCTGATATGAAGGAAAAAACCCTGCGTTATCCCGGGCATATACAACTTATTCAATCATTGCAGAAAGCAGGATTTCTTGATAGTAAGCCAATTGAATGCAATGGGCAACTGGTTAGCCCGCTTGACTTTACATCTGCCCTGCTGTTTAACCAGTGGAAACTGGAAGAAGGAGAAGAAGAATTCACTATCATGAAAATTATTATCCGGGGAACAATTGAGGGGAAACCGCAACAGGTTGACTATTTCCTGTATGATGAATATGACAATAAAACAAACACATCATCGATGAGCCGAACCACAGGTTATACCTGTACGGCAGCCGTTAATATGGTTCTGGAAAAACTCTTTTCATTAAAAGGAGTTTACCCGCCGGAATTAATTGGTAAGGATAAAGGTTGTTTTGAATATATATTGCGATACCTGAAAGACAGGCAGGTTAATTATGCATCCTGTATTTCTTAAATTATTGACATTTCAGTACATTAAAAAGGATCACTCATTGATGTTATCGTGAGTGATCCCTGGTTTTACAAAACAAACAACAATATGGTTTATGGTTTGAGGTCTGAAGTTTGAAGTTTGAGGTTTGAGGTTTAGGGTTTATAGTTTGATTAGTTTTGCAACCTGCTTTTCATCGCCTTCCCCTATTTTTAATATATAAATTCCGGATGGCAATGCAGTTACATTTATTTTTTCCCTGTTAGAAACAAATGACTGTCGCAGCAGCAGTTTACCCTGTACATTGTAAATACTGCAGGTTTTGCCTGCTAGTACATAGTCATTAACCGGTGTGATAGTAATGTCAGAAATGGCCGGATTGGGGTAGATGTTTACAGAAGCCTTTGGCTTAATAACGGGTAACGTATCATCAGGCAACGGGCCGCCGGAAGCCAGCGAACTGTCGCATGCAAATGAATACAGGAAAGAATTTCTAGTTCCCCCCAATGCGAACAAAGACCTCATTTTCATCTTTTGGCCATATGTAAAGCTGTTCATGCAGGCATCATCAGTAAAATCCATGAAGTTCATAAACATATCCCCGCTTGCATTTTCTGAACAACTGGTAACGTGCGGAAAAACCGGGCAACCGTAATTATAGCTTTTTTGCCTGGGTGTATCGTCAACGTCATCGCTGCCGCAGTTCTCATCGCCCCATATATGTTTCAATCCCAGCCAGTGTGCCACTTCGTGTGTAGCAGTACGCCCTTTATTGAACGGCGGGCGAACAAACCCGGTATTGCCAAAAACATCATAATTGATAACCACCCCATCAAGGCTGGCATCGCCCCCCGGAATGGTTGCATAGCCGAGGCTTCTTCCAAATAACGTACAAACCCAGATGTTCAGGTATTTTTTAGAATCCCAGGCATCATCACCGCCTGCGGCTGAAAACTTCATGCCGTCATCGCCCAGGAAAAACGCTTTTGTGGTGTATTTACGGATAATGCCCTTGGTGGGTTTGCCATCTGGCGTAACTTTTGCCAGGCAAAACATGATACGTGTATCTGCTGCAACCGGTTTAAATGCATCTGGCGTATTTACTGCATCCGTATTCAACCTCCTGAAATCTTTGTTCAAAACATCTATCTGCGACTTAATCTGTTCATCGGAAATATTCTGTTCATTGGTATTGAACAACAGGTGAACGATTACAGGTATGGTGATGATTTCATTGGGAACGGTATCCCTGTCCTGCCCGCGCAAAACCATGGCCGGTTGTTCTTTAGCCGGTTTAAAGTGATTACGGGTATATGCTTCTGTTCCACATTGATGCTGGGCCAGGGAAGCCTGAATGGAAAAAATACATAGAATAGCCAGGCTGAAGATCGATCTCATTTCTTAATGGTAAAAAGTGATTAAAAAATGATTCTTCCAGTGATATCAGGTCAGCTAAACAGAGGATTGGAGAAAATAATAAATGATGCGGGTTAATACGCAGAGATATCAGATACAGAGCGGAAAATTACCAGTTTGGGGAAATGGAATGATCTTGCTCAGAGGTAAAACAAATCTACCCATAATTTTTTCTATAACAAAATTTTAAACCATTTATTTTCAATAAAATGTGATAAAAAAAAATGGTTCACTACATTTGTAACTGTAAACAAAAACAATGAAATATATTCTTTTTATAGCTGTTATCTGTTGTTTATCAGCGTGTAATAACGGAACGGATTCTGATAACAGCAATATAGACAGCACGTTGCTGCCCAAATATGCCGGCATTCACGCACCTGCCATTATACCTTATACCATCATCGCCCAGCATCCCCACGACACCAGTGCCTATACCCAGGGTTTGCAGGTATATAAGGGGAAATTATATGAAGGGACCGGTGATTATGAAACTTCCTCATTACGTATTTGCGACTGGAAAACCGGAATCATAGAGGAAAAACATGTGATGGGCACGAATAAGATTTTCGGTGAAGGCATCAGTATCCTGGATGATAAATTGTACCAGCTAACCTGGGAAAACAATATTGTTTATGTATATGATGTAAACAACATCAGTAAACATACCGGCACCATTAACTGGCCAAATGATGGATGGGGAATTACCAATAATGGTAAAGAACTGATTATCAGTGATGGTTCTGCCAACCTGTATTTTGTAAACCCGGCCGATTTCCGGATCATGAATACCATAGCCGTGGTATCAAATGAAGGTCCGGTGAAAATGCTGAACGAACTGGAATACATTGATGGCTTTGTATATGCCAATATTTACCAGACCAATGATATTGTGAAAATTGACCCGGAAAGCGGGCATGTGAAAGGTAAAATGACTTTCAATAACTTGTTACAACCAAACGATATCATTCCACAAAGAACAGATGTACTGAATGGGATAGCTTATGACAGTGCCAGCAAGACATTGCTCATAACCGGTAAACGCTGGCCAAAACTGTTTGAAGTGAAACTTTGATAAAATAATTCATTAAAAGCGAACAACTTCATTAGCTGATTCAATCAGCCCCAATCACATAAATGACCGAACTGCATTGCTGCCTGTTAAAGATTGTTTTCAAGTTAGACAAGCAGCCAACCAAGCCTGCACGGATAAGATTTCCTTTTCTATTTTTGTATTGTTCGCTGAGTAAAGCCACGTAAAAACTGTCGAACCACATGGGTTTACTGTTTATAACACGTAAACCATGCCTTTTCATCAGCACGTTCATACTTTTCGGGGAAAAATGATATAAATGCCTGGGAACATCGTAGGCTGCCCAGTATTCTTTATAAACACCGGCATCATAAGACGTATAATTGGGTACAGCAATAAAGAGTTTTCCGCCAGGCGCGAGCAATTTTTTTAACTGGGTTACATACTCATGAAGCTGGTGAACATGCTCCATAACGTGCCACATGGTTATAGCATTGAATTTTCCTGCCGGCAGGTTGAACAGTTCAGATGCAGGTAGTGTTTCCAGGTTATAATTTGATGAAGCTTTACTCCTGGCCTGTTCATCCGGTTCAAGGCCTGTTGCACTCCAGCCTTCTGTTTTCATGGTATGAATAAAAGCGCCGGTGCCGCTGCCGATATCAAGTATATTTCCTGTTTGCATGCCCGTTTCATGCCGAACCAGTTTTAATTTTGCTGTAAGTGTTCGTTTCCTTACCAGGTGGTAAAGCCTGTTTACAATCCCTTTCCGGGTATCTGAATGTGAAATATAGTTTTCAGAAACATAATATGCACCAATCGATTCCTGCCCGGGAACATCCTGCGTAAACATTAGTGAACATTGATCGCATATCCAAACAGGAAATTGTTGCCCTGTTACAGTATGGTCGCTGGCTGTAAAAGAAAATGAAATTTGCCTGTTATCACAAACCGGGCATCCTGAATAATGAATCATGCATCTACAATTGAGGCAGCAAAGAAAAACAATTTATCCCTTACTCGGTTAATTGGTATGTATTTGTTCTAACGGCCGGTATTATCTTTTCTTCGTTACCAAACTGGTTTAACCGGTAGCCGTTCCGGTTGAGATAAAACATAAAAGCAGCCATGCCTATGACAGCAAAGATGATTGCGTATATCCACCAGTTATCTTTCCGCCTGTTTGCAGCTTCGGCAAAATATGCGGCCATTTCAGTTGAATTGGTTTCCTTATCACCAACAACCATGGCATGAGTTGCTTCCTGGTGCAGTACCTGTTCGGCATGCACCGGAGGCATATATAAACCAGGAATCTCCTTTGCTTTAAATACCAGTATGCCTTCTGCATTTACAAAAAACCTGCCTGTATTGGATAAAAGTGATTCTTCCTGACCCCGGAGGTTTTTAAGTTTTTCACAATACTTGCTGAGCCTTTGACCGGCTTCGGTGCCTGTTATGCTTTCCCGTTCTGCAATAAAGCTGATAAAATCTTCAGGGGAAGAAACAGCATCAGAAAAGTTTACCTGTTGCCTGGGTGCAACAATTTTCTTTTCTGCGTACCAGGCAACAGCTTTTATATTTGTAACTTTCAATGTGCCTACTTCCGGAAGCGGGCATTTATTATTTTTATATAAGTATGATTCTATAAGTTCTTCCATTACTTAACCTGCTTAGTTTTAAAAATCGAACCGTATACCGCCCACTAAATTTAAGCCATAAACCTCATACCGGTGCCAGCGTTCATATTTATTGTTCAACACATTG
The DNA here is from genome assembly GCA_937996595.1 of uncultured Chitinophagaceae bacterium. GTDB lineage: Bacteria > Bacteroidota > Bacteroidia > Chitinophagales > Chitinophagaceae > Ferruginibacter. Next base: position 17,357 of record CALKVC010000204.1, on the reverse strand, counting down.
TTTACATCCAGCCAGGCGGTGAACTGCCTGCTTATCCTGAATTCGGCACCAATACTGAGGTCGGCGCCCGGTTTGAAATTAAATCCCTGGTTTCCTTTTACCAGGTAATTTCCGCCTGCAAACATATAAAAATCCGCTTTTACCAATGCCTGTTTAAACAACCACCAGCGAACCGAGCCGTTTATTTCCATGGGTATGGTATTCCAGGCACGTGCATTTGCGTTCATGCCGGTATAGCCGTTAAAAGTAACACCTGCTGATGCAGAGAATTTATCCTGAACTATATAGCTCAGATCGCCATGAACGCGGAAATTATTAACGGTAGGCTCAAAACTCAGTACAAAGGCTTTACTGTCGGTTGCCGTATCATTCAGGAAAAACGGAAGGTCATTATACCTTACCAGCCCTGCTTTGGCGCTGAAATTGAAATGCCTGCCCAGGCTTGCTTTAATGCCTCCATAGAATTCTGTTTCCCTGGTGTTTGTTTGCGATGTAAGAGTAGCCAGGTAAGGATTAACGGCACTCAGGTTACGAAATGTGTTCTTCACATACTTTCCAACCCATCCGGCCTGGATCATGAAAACTTTCTCTTTAAGCTGGAATTCAGCATACACATCCGGGATATACTCAAACTTGCTGTTGCTCCAGGTTGGGATGATTCCGGCATTAATTTTCAGTAAGCCGGAATTATATATAACGGCCGGGGATACCTGCACTACGTTATTGTTGAAATTGTAATTACCCGGCACATAGCCCTTGGTAAAATAATTGGTGAGGTCGGCTGTTGCTGCCAGCCTGATGGTGAAGTTGTCCCCTATCCGTTTTTCAACAGGCACATCCAGCACAAAGGTTGTTTCATTTAATTTGCCGATGTTTGAAAAGATGCTTATTGCTGCACTCGGGTTATAGTTTATCCGGAAGCCTGTTTCAGCGGTATTGCGTATGCCGGCCTTTACACTGATATCCTGGAAATGCTGCTTCACATCAGATTTAGCATAATCGTATACGTTATGATCATATCCATACAGGAAATTATCATGCCTGCTCATGGTAGCCGCAGCGTACACCTCATTGTTTTTAAGGAACAGGCTGCCGGTGGCTTTGGCTTCAAAACGTGCATAGTCCTGGTGCTTTATCTTTCCTTTAGATGAAATATAGCTGCCAAAGAAATTTACGAGATACGACCTTCCGTCACCAAAACCCAGCCCTGCTTTAATATATGGCGTTGTATAATTTCCAAAACCTGCTTTTATATAATTACGACCTCCAAGTGCTGCGAGGCTATCATGTTCCAGCGCAAGCGGTTTAAGGGTAACCGGCTGGTATGCATAAAACAGGTTTTGTGCCGGAACATTATATGCTTTTACGGTTGTGGATGTGTCGGCCATTAACTGTGAACCGGAAAAATTAATTTTAACCGCATTCCGTAAAACCGGCTTGTAAGATGAGGTTATATTTATTGATTGCTGCGTTGTATCTTTTTGTGCAGCGCTTTCAGTTGCACTAATTGTTAATAAAAGTACGACAGGCAGCATCCTGCATTTAATGAAACTTTTAATTACTGGCGTATAATGGTTCATCTTGTTTAGTTACTTATTTTAGAATGTTGTTTCTCTTCCTCTATGGCTGCATCCAGTTTTTGCCTGGCTTCAGCTTTCAATTCAGCGATAGCGGCATTCTGCGCCACACTTTCATAGGTAGCTTTGGCATTGAAATAATCTTTTTGTTTCATAAATATATCTCCCAGCAGAATATACGACCTGGTAACCCAGAAATCGTAAGACCCTGTTTCCTTAATCACAGCCATGGCTGCTTTTTCACTGGCCGGGAGGTTGCCGAGAGAGAACTGGCAATTGGCTGTTTCAAATCTTGCCTCGGCGCCCCAGGATGATTTATTAATTGCGGAAGCCGATTTGAAAGAGCTGATGGCCGCATTGCAATCATTGGCAAGCTGCTGCGATTTACCCAGCACCAGGAACCCGATTGATTTATCATCGGTACTGATACCTTTTTTAGAAAGCAGGTCTTTAGCAGCATCGTTTGCCTGCGTATAATCTTTCATAAGGTAATAGCTGCGCACCAGTCCACGCAATGCTTCCAGCAGGTTATCCTGGTTAACTGCGTTAAGCCTTAACGATTCAAAATATTTTTTTGCATTGGGATAATCCTTCAGTTCAAAATAGCTGATACGTGCTGCTTCCAGGGTCGCTTTTTCATAATATTTATTTAATCCTTTGCTGAATATGAAATCATAGCCTTTCAGTGCATCCTGGTACTGCTTATTTTTCTGCAGGCAGATACTGCGCATAAACTGGGCATCCAGCATATAAGATCCGTTTGGATAACGGCTGATATAATTATCAAAACCAGTGATAGCAGCCTGGCAGTCGTTCTTCTCAAACTTCATTAATCCGGCCGTATATGTAAGCGAGTCTGCTTCACTTACAGAAATGTTTACACCATATTTCCGCATCAGGTCAAGGTATTCATCCGGCTTGCCTTCTTCCACATATATATCCTTGATTATGCCCAGCGCTTCTGCTGATTCAGGTGATTGCGGGTATGCTTTAATGAGCGCCTGGTAATTGGAAAGGGCTTTTTTATTATCGTTAGTGTTATAATAGGCAAGGCCAAGTTTCAAATAAGCTTTCGGCTTAAGCCCGCCATCTGTTGATGCAATGATATTATCCAGGTAAGGAACAGCATCCATGAATTTCTCATCAGCCAGGTAAGTGAGCGCCGTTTCCATATTCACTTCCTGCAGCAGGCTGCTCTTGGGGTATTGCCTTGGTATGCTGTTTAATATTTTCACTTTTTCAGTTGCACTTTTTATGCCGGCTATCATTGCTTTCTGATACAGCGCATAATCTCCCTGGGCTTGAGCACTATTGATAACCTGGTCGTACATTGAACCAGCTTTTGCAAACTCCCTGAGCATGAAGAGGCAATCTGCACTCCTGATAAAAGCATCCTGTTCTATAAGTGATGCAGTGGCTGAACTTTTAACCGCTACCTGCTGGAAATAATTCAGAGCCTGCCTGTAATTCTCTTTTTGTAAAAAACTATATGCAGTATTGTACTTTGCAGTTATAGAATTTGCCTCTCCCTGTGCTTCAGCTCCAGATTGCAGGTACAGGCCGAGGTGCCTGATGGCATCATCATATCTCAGCTGGCGGTAAGCAATCTCTCCTTTCCAGAAATTGGCATATGGAATGATCTTTCCTGCATGGCTGTTTGCCAGCACCTTGTCAAGTAATGTTTCTGCAAATCCAAGTTGCTGGTCATTCAGATATTCAATGGCTTTTCCATAAAGGATTCGGGGGTACACTTTTTGCATGGAAAGCGTAGGCTTATCAAATGATTCATACAGTGCCAAAGCGTCGCTGAAATTATTTGTATTAGCTAACAAGCTCACTAATATTTCCCTGGCTTCCGTATCGTATTCTGAGTTTGGGTAATCTTTCAGGAATTTTTTCATTTCGTTTAAAGCCACATCCTGGTAACCGAGTTCATAGGACAGCTTTGCATAATTGAACCTAGATACCCTTTGCTGCTTTTCATTACTGTTATTGTTTGCACAGAACAGGAATGCGTTTCTTGCATTTGACTTTTGGCCCGTCTGGAGGTACAGGTCACCCAGCAGGTACATGCTGTTTTGCCCCATTGAATCACGTTCGTTACTCAGTTGCTTGAACCCTTCTATGGCTTCTGTGTACAGGTTCTCCTTATAATAACAAAAGCTAAGTTCATACAGCACTTCTTTAGAAACTTTTTCGCTTGAAGCCACATAGTCCCTTAACAGGGGCAGGGCTTTCTTAAACTGTTTCTTTTCAAAATACAACTGGCCAGTAAGCAACTTTAACTGTTTTTCGTAATATACGGCAGAACCTTGCGACAAAACACTCTCTCCATATGTAAGCGCTTCTTCCTTTTTTCCCTGGAAATAATATATTTCAGCTATATAATATGGAACAACCCCTTTGTAAGCATCATGTGTTTCAACCAGCTTAAAAGATTTTAACGCTTCGGCATACTGTCCGTCATGATAAGAAATAAATCCATAATAATAATTTGCCGGAATATAATATTTATGGTCGCGTATCTGTTGAATTTCATAGAAAAGCGGTTTGGCATTTTCGAATTTCTTCAGGTTAAAATAAGCATATGCTTTTTCGAACTTGGCATCTGCAATCTGGCTGTTATTCAGATTGTCATAGCCCGCCAGGTCAAAATACCTGACAGCATTACTGAAATCATCCAGTAAAAAATAGTAATGCGCCAGGTGAAAACTCATCTGTTCATTCCTGGGCTGGTTATTCACGGTTGCTATGTAACGTTCTGCATTTTCCTTTCCTACCGGTTGCATCAGTCTCAGTTCACAAACAATCTCAAAAAAACTGATATCATCGTTCAGGTAAGCATGATCGGTAGCTGTATTACCGGGATAAGCGGATTTGAGTTCTTTTATCAACGGGTAAGCCAGTGCAAATTGTTCCCTGGAAAAATAATCTTTAACTTCTTTGTATTTTGATTCCGGGTCGGTAATAACAAATGTCGGTTGTGTAAAAGACACCAATGATGACATCAGCATCACAACAATAGGGGAAAGGACTTTTTTACTCATGTGTGTTTATAAATTGTTCCTGTTGCAAATGTACTATGCTATTCAACAAACCTTTGGCCAAAGTAATTAAGGTGTGTTGATATGTTTGTAAACAAAACGAAACTATTGCTATTTTGCTGTTAAAGGATTGATAAAAGAATTTGAGATGTATTTTTCCGTTTGCTTTCTTTTTATGTGCCGGTTTGTTATTTTTACATAAATCAAAACCTCTTTACCAATGAAAAAGCTGCTTACAACAAATTACTCTGCAGGAGCATTCAATACCGCGATATTATTGCTCAGGATTGTATTTGGTGTTCTGATGATGAGCCATGGATACGATAAACTGACCGGTTTTACAGAAACAGCCAAAAACATGCCTTCCTTTTTAGGAATGGGCTCTGCTATTACTGCTGCGCTGGTGGTTTTTGCAGAGTTCTTCTGTGCCATGTTCATAGTGCTTGGCTTATTTACACGGCTTGCTGCCATTCCGCTGGTTATAACCATGGGTTATGCGCTTTTTAAAGCACACAATAGTGAAGTTTTTGGCGATGGCGAAATGGCAACCCTTTTCCTTGCTGCATATGTTACCTTGTTAATCATTGGGCCGGGAAAAATAAGTGTTGACGGAATGATCGGGAAATAAAACCAAATCTTCAGAATAATTTATAAAAACAATTTTTCGCTGTAACCAGATCCATTATAAGCATGTTCATTACGGAAACACAGATAAGGATTCATTATGCGCTTACTGACCAGATGGGCGTAGTTTACCATGGTCATTATGCGCAGTTTTATGAAATAGCCAGAACAGAAGCGATCAGGCAACTGGGTTATACATATAAGGATGTGGAATCAATGGGAATTATTATGCCTGTAATTGATTTACATAGCCGGTTTTTGCGGCCGGCAAAATATGATGACCTGTTAACGGTAAAAACCACTTTAAAAGAATTGCCAAATCATCATAAGGTTGTATTCCATCATGAGATTTATAATGAAGCAGATGAATTACTGAATACCGGTGAAGTAACCTTGTATTTTATGGAAGCAACAAGCATGAAACGGTGCGATATGCCCGAAAAGTTAAGAGATGTGCTGAAGCATTATTTTTAAAGTCTGTTGAAAATGGCTGTAGAAAGGCTACATGATCAAATCAATTTCATACATGACACCTAAACCCTGTCATAATCGGGTTTCCAGTGTTTGATGGCTTTCTTTATTTCTTTCGGGGACATATTTTCTGAAACTGCCCGGTGAACCAGGTCTGCAAATTCATTATTAGATGCAAACCGGAGTGCTATAATCTGTCTTATGGTTAATTTGCTGTCAAGTAATTTTCCGGTTATAGCAAAATAGCGCAGATTTTCTTCAGCCCTAATGGCCCTGTCCTGCGCCTTTAAGGCAAATGCCCTTGCAAAATAGCCAACAAGCCCTAATAATATTGCCCCCAGTAACAGCAGGGCCGGCGTCATCAAACCACCGATTCCCATTTGATAATTACGGTACAGTTTATATACTGATGCTGCAATTAAAACCAGTAATCCTGAAAATGCTATATAATGATATAATGGAACCAGGCGGGCATGGTTCTGAAAATGCTGTTCCTTCATAAAAAAAAGTTTTATTTTCTAATGATTGAATTTACTTTAAAATATCCAGAACCTTCCACATTTTTTCCCTGGCCAACCCAGCGTTACCGTCATAATTATTAATAATAAACGAAAAAACATAATCATTACCATCTTTTGTTCGGCTGTAACCGGCAAATGACCGCACTCCTTCCATATAACCATCCTTCATAGTTATGCCGTTTATTTCGGGGAGCGCATGCTTAAAACTGTTGAACCATGGACGGTTTTTTGCATATAGTAAAACAGCAACTAATGCTTCTGCAGTAATACGGTTTGCCGGTGACAGCCCGCTGCCGTCAAGGATCTTCATTGCTGGTTTGCTGATTCCCTTATTGCTCCAGAAATCCCTGATCACTGAAATCCCCGAATCGGTAGTACCGGATTTGCTTATCTCAAAACCGATCGATTTCACCAAAGCTTCGCCATACAGGTTTACACTTTTTTTAAGAAACCAGTAATTGATGCTATCCAGCCCCGGAGACACAAATGAACATAATGGTTTTGCCGTACTGGTTGTAAATGCAGCACATGACTCTGTACAAGCTGTAATATAAACCGAATCCGTTGATCCTGAATTTCTCAATTCCTCTTGTATTGATTCAGAGAAATGGGTTATTCCGTTTGCCGCCGCTGCTTTGATGCTGAATGGTTCAGTGCTCAACGGAATGGTTCCCCGTAAATATATTTTCGAATTATCCAGAGAATAGAATGCATAAGCCTGGTCACCGGACCCTTTGGATGCTGTTTTTAATTCGGATACAAGATTTTGTTTACCGGCCGTGTTTTTTGAAATAATTTCAACTTTCTCACCGATATTCTTCCCGGGTTTCAGCAAAATGTCAAATTGGTTTTCATTCCAGTTAAAGGCACCACAACCTGCGCCATAATAATTACCGATATCTTCCCATACCCAGCCATTAGGGATTGTTTGTGTACCCCAGGCTGAAACATCAACAATAATGCCCGGGAATGATTTAATGCCGGCTTGTTCTAAAGACCGGAAAATTTTATTCATTACAGATTGCCTGTTTGTATGATTCCAGCGCGAACTTCCCAATGTTGGGTCGCCTGATGCTGATACAAACAAAGGTTTGTCCAGTTTTCCATTCATTATACTTCCGGTATAACTTAAAACCGTTTTATAGGTATAATCTTTTCCAAGCAAATCCATTGCCGTAATACTGGTAACTATTTTCTGGCAGCTTGCCGGAACCATCCCTACCCTGCTGTTTTTATCAAATAAGGAAATTCCCGTTTTAGCATCCTTTACTAAAAGGCTGATGGCAGCATGTTTAAATTGCGGATCTGCTTCAAGGATGCTGATAGCCGTACTAAGTTTTTCTCCTATATTTTGAGCAAAAGCAAATAGCGGAAAAATACAGATTGCAATCGCCGGGAACCATGACTTCATATTATAAAATTATAAACCAAAACTAACAGATTAACTATTAACCTAAAACAGGTTTGATGCACATAAAAGTATTTATTTATTATTGTGCATCAGTATTAAGGATTAAATGCTGGTTGCAGTTAGGAAGAAACAGAATTTTATTGTTAGATTAGGGAATTAATACCAGAAAATTTTATTTAACATTTAATGTTTATGTATGCTTAATTGTTCGGTTATTACGATTGGGGACGAATTGCTGATTGGACAGGTAATTGACACAAACAGTGCATGGATAGCACAGCAATTGAATAAAGCAGGAATTGCAGTGAGCCGGCGTGTGGCAGTTGGTGATAAATGGGATGACATCTGGCATGCCTTAGATGAAGAATCTAAACAGGCAGATGTAATCTTAATAACTGGCGGGCTTGGGCCAACTGCAGATGACATCACTAAGCCATTGCTTTGTAAATATTTTAATGGCAATATGATTGTTAGCGATGCTGCCCTTGAAAATGTGAAATATCTTTTTGAAAAAGTTTTTAAACGGGCGATCACGGAGCGGAATTTAAAGCAGGCTGAAGTACCCGATACCTGTACGGTAATCAATAATAAAAGGGGCACGGCTCCCGGAATGTGGTTTGAAAAATCCGGAAAGGTATTTGTCAGCATGCCCGGCGTGCCGCATGAAATGAAAGGAATGATGGAGAATGATGTAATACCGTTATTAATACAGAAATTCAAAGTGGCGCAGATCCTTCACAGAACATTAATGACGTTTGGTATCGGGGAATCGATGTTAGCAGACCTGGTTGAGGAATTGGAAAACGCATTGCCATCATATATTAAACTGGCATACCTTCCCAATTATGGTATGGTAAGGTTACGATTGACAGCCATTTCAGAAAAAGATAATAAGCTGGATAAAGAACTTGATGAAATATTTTACCGGTTGCAGGAAAAAGTGAAACCATACCTGGTTACAAACCTTGATGAAAAAATGGAAGAAGTTGTAGGGAAAATTTTAACGAGGAAGCAAAAAAAACTCTGTACAGCAGAGAGTTGTACTGGAGGTTATATTGCCCATTTGTTAACATCCATACCCGGTTCATCTGTATTTTATGATGGCAGCATTGTCAGTTATTCTTATAAGGCAAAAGAAGACCTATTAGCTGTTAATGAAAGATCTCTCATTGAAAATGGTGCAGTTAGTGAGGAGATTGTGCTCCAGATGGCAAAAGGGGCATTGGCAAAAATTGGGTCAGATTATACGATTGCAGTTTCAGGTATCATGGGGCCCGGTGGGGGTACGCCGGAAAAACCAACAGGAACGGTTTGGATGGCAGCAGGAAACCGGGAAAAGCTTGTTACCCGTAAAATGCATTTCCGGTATGAGCGTTCAATCAACATACAACTTACAGCAGTACAGGCATTAAACCTGTTAAGGGAGGTTTTGGTAGAAATGGGGGAAAATGAGTAGTTTTTGGGGAAATGGGTGACTAAAAAAAGATGTCATCTTGAAATAATCCACGAAAACCCTTACTGCTATTGAATTACAAAATATAGAAATCAGATCTCATCTTTTTTACCCAAAGCCGTCATTTTTTTTAATACCCAAAACCACCCTCCTGGTTTTCCAGCCGATAACGGGTTTTTACTTACATTTGCCAATATTATTAATATCACAATTTATTTTCATTTATATGAGTTTAGTAGACCTTGTAATGCCAAAGCTTGGTGAAAGCATTATGGAAGCAACCATACTGAAATGGCATAAACAACCGGGTGATAAAGTGGCGCAGGATGAAACTGTGCTTGATATTGCTACTGACAAAGTTGATAGCGAGGTACCCTCTACGGCAGAAGGTACCATTGAACAGATTCTTTTCAAAGAAAATGATGTAGTGCCAATTGGAACGGTTATAGCCAGGATAAAAGTGGGATCCGGAATTACGCAAAGCCCTTCTCCAGCACCCGAACCTGCTAAGGTATATGAAGAAGCTAACATTGTAGAAGAGATCCCATATACCCCATCAACCAGTTCATACAGCAACGCTTCTGTAAATTCAAACAGGTTTTATTCCCCGTTAGTATTAAACATAGCTGCCAGTGAAGGCATCAGTATGATAGAATTGGAAAATATTGCGGGTACCGGGCAAGACGGAAGGGTTAGTAAAAAAGATATCCTGGCATATGTTGCCAGCAGAAAAACAGGTAATAAACCTCCGGTGGCATCCCAGCAAATGCAGCCGGCTGAACAACAGCCGGTTCAAAATAACCAGGTTGCGGTAGCTTCTCCGGTTCAATCAGCTGTTTCAAACATCAGTTATAGCGGTAATGTGGAAATAATAGAAATGGACCGTATGCGCAAACTGATAGCCAAACATATGACTGACAGCAAACATACCAGCGCACACGTAACCAGTTTTGCCGAATGCGATGTTACCAACCTGGTATTATGGAGGGAAAAAGTGAAGAAAGAATTTGAAAAAAGAGAAGGCGAAAAAATAACATTCACTCCATTATTCATTGAAGCGATTGTAAAAAGCATTAAAAAATACCCGCTTCTCAGCAGTTCGGTTGATGGAGACAGGATCATCGTTAAAAAGGACATCAATATCGGTATGGCAACCGCCCTGCCCAGCGGAAACCTTATTGTTCCGGTTATTAAGAATGCTGATCAGCTTAACCTTACAGGTCTAACTAAACAGGTAAACGGTTTAGCCAATGCCGCCAGGAATAATAAACTTAAACCAGATGATACCGTTGGCGGTACTTTTACGCTAACTAATGTTGGAACATTTGGCAGTATCATGGGTACACCCATCATTAACCAGCCCCAGGTTGCCATCATGGCTGTTGGCGCCATTAAAAAAAGGCCCATGGTTATTGAAACACCCCAGGGCGACAGTATTGCTATCAGGCATATGATGTACATATCCCTGAGTTATGACCACAGGATCATTGATGGTGCACTGGGTTCAACATTTCTTAATTCGGTTAGTAAAGAACTGGAAAATTTTGACACGAACAGGAGTATTTAACCCTGAACAATATTCACAATTAAAAAATCCGGGAACTAAATAAATTCCCGGATTTTTATTATTTTAAATACTATCCTCAGTTCGCCTTCACTTCTTTTCTTATTACAGAATCTTTTTGAGGCCTGGTAAGTTTGTAATTATAATTATACAAGGATGTCTCCCAATCGCCATAAACAGGATTTGGCAATACTATAAAACGGTTACCAAAATCTGCTGCAGAGAAATTGGTATTCCGGAGCCTTTCATCTACCGGTTTTTTATCGAACAATGCACTGAAATCTGCCAGGTTATCTCCCAGCAACATGATAATTTCATGTGTTGCATGAATTGACTGCCTCCTCACTTCTTTGCTGGAAACATTTTGCCGGGTTAACAGGTGCGCCTCATCTGCATTGGGTAAATTATATCGCTGGAGGTTTTTCAAAGTGCCTTCCCTTTCTTTCTGATCGCGGTTTGTAATATAAAAAACGGAAACGCCCTTTGATGCAGCATATTTTAAGAATGATACGGCACCGGGCATGGTATCTGCTATTCCTTTTGCTGTCCATTCATACCAAGATTGCTGGTCATACTCTTTACCCAGTAAAGCACGTCCTGCTTCATACCTGCTGTTATCTAAAACCGTTTCATCTATGTCTGTAATAATTGCTTTAGGTTTGTTTGTCTGGGCCTGGTACCCGTCTAACCTGTACCTGGCAATATTAAAAGCCTGAAAACACAATGCCCTGTACTCTGCGGCCTTTTGCTGAAAAAGGGTGGCAAACAATTTCCCATTGCCCGTAATTGTGCCATCATTAACTATCGCTGAAGTGGATACCTGCCTGGTACTGCAACCCGCCACTAAAAACAGGCATAAATAAATTACTTTTCTCATTTATAACATTTTACATTCAAATTAACTCCTCGGTAAATACAAACCTACAACAAAATACATTGTTATAGTTTCATACAAAACGGAGCGGCTATATTTTATTCACTATTTTTAACCATTCAATGTACATAAGGATGCTGCATTTTTTACATAAACTCATTTTCCCATTATTTACCTTATTCATAATGGCCGTTCCTGGATGCAGCAGTTCTTCCAAAAACACTATGAAGAAAATAGTAAACAACCAGCTTTTACTAAAACCGGCAGATAGCATCATTCAAAAACAATCAAAAGGCATCGATTTTATTGCAAGCGGCAATATACCAGTTAACTGGGCACTGGAAATTGATTTCGACAAAATGGTTTATTTCAATGCTGCTGATGGAAATTACCTTCAGGTGCTGCCTTCGTTTGGCAATAAAATACAATATACCGGCTATGAAAAATACGTTACGGCAACCGGCCGTGGGCCATTGGAAATAACCATATTTAACGATGCATGCGATGCAATAGTTAAACCGGGTGAAAATATCAGAAAAACAGAAATAATCTTCGAAAACAAACAATATACGGGTTGCGGACATTACCTATTTACCAACCGGCTGAATGATATATGGGAATTGGAAGCCATAAACAATGAAATGCAGTATGCAAATAACTATAAAAAAGGATTGCCCTGGATTGACCTTGACCTGGTTTCAGGCAAAATGAATGGATCTGATGGTTGCAGCAAGGTTAGTGCTAACATTGAAGTAAAGGGAAACAGGATCAGGTTTTCAGGGTTCTCATTTACAAAGAACGATTGTAATAATGCCAGGGTTGAAAAAATTTTCTCACAATACCTGAGTGATAAATTAGTTGATTATTACCTGGAAAAAGACAAACTGGTCTTCTATCTTGAAGATGACAGCAAAATGACATTTAAGAGAAAAGCATTGTAGGATTAATCAGTGATACAAACCGGTTTATGCCTCACCGGGAAATTACACGAATTGGCTATGAAACAATATTTACTGGCAGTTTCATGCAGCGCCAATGCCATTTCCTGTTTATCTTTGTTAGTTATCTTAACAACCGGATTAAGTAAAACATCTGTAAAACGGCCTCCTGAAGCAGATTCCAGCATAGTACCAATGGCTTCATCTGTATAACTTTCAACTACTATACCGTTATCTGCACATAAATGAAGGTACCATAACATATGACAGGCTGATAAAGCAGAAACAAATAAATCTTCCGGATTATACTTTGTGGCATCTCCCCTGAATGCAGGATCTGAAGAAGCTTCAATTACCGGTTTACCGGCAACAGTAACCCGGTGGCTTCGCCCGTAACCCGTATAGTTTTTTGTTCCTTCCCCATTGTTACCTGTCCATTCAACAACAACATGGTAATGATGTTCCTTTTGCATTTGTATCAAATATTAAAAACTAAAGCCAGTAATCCCCGTTTCATATATTATTTTTCAACAGCGTTGTAAAAACTGTACGCGGAATCATGGTGGCGCCAAGACTCAGCAGGTGATTTGTCTGCATCTGGCAATCGATCAGTTGTACCGCATCCCTGCCCAGATGCTGAACGAAATTAATAAATGCGAACTTACTGGCATTGCTAACCGTTGAGAACATGCTTTCACCAAAAAAAACATTTCCAATCCTTACACCATACAGCCCGCCAACCAAACTTCCCTCTTTCCGGGCTTCTGCACTGGTTGCATACCCCATTTTATGCAGTTGCGTATATGCTTCAACCATTTCTTCATGAATCCAGGTTCCATACTCACCCTTACGGTTAACCGTTTTACAGTTCCGGACAACTTCCTCAAATGCACAGTTTATGGAAAAATCAAATTCGCCAATTTGAAAAACCCGTCTCATCGATTTACTGATGTGCAAATCACCGGGAAATAAAACACAGCGGGGATCAGGGCTCCACCAGCATATCGGTTCATCTTCATTGTACCAGGGAAATATGCCGTTCTTATATGCTTCCAGTAAACGAGCCGGCGTTAAATCTCCTCCTATGGCCAGCAAACCATGCTCATCCGCCAGGTCTACTGAAGGGAATACAATTTCATTTTTTAACAAGTGCATATAAAAAATAAACAACTATGATGATAATACAAAATAAACGGTTTACTGCAATAGCTGGATTTAATTAAGCTAACTTTTGCTAATAACCAACATTTATATTCATCTCACTAATATGGACGTGCGTAAAACAGGAATAATGCCTGGTTGTTATCAATAACCGATATGTCAGAAGCATCTGTTGCACCGTCTCCATTTACATCTGAAATATGATAGCCGAATGCGAACAATGAAATATCGTTGTCTACATCAGCCATATCAGAAGCATCTATGGCACCATCCTGGTTTACATCACCTCCGTAAAGCGCATACCTTCCATTATCCACCAGGGTCATTGGATCATTTACACCGTCATCATATGCCTTCAACAGGCCGGTTGTAAAATCATAATTTGTTGAATCCTGGAACATAACAGGCAACCTGCTCCATGTTTCCAAATGGTTCCTGTGTTTTACTGCAATGTAAAAAGAATTGCCATTAACTGCTCCGGGTAACTTCATGGAAGCTGTTCCATCTGTATGAAGTACGGTTTTTACAGTATAGTCCGGCTGCGGGTTTAACAGGCTGGCTACTGACCACAAATTAACAACGATAGTGTCTGTTTCAAGTACATTATTACTGATTCCCATATCAAACAAATTAGCCCGCATGAAATTATTTCCACTATAAAAACCTTCCAGGAAAACGGTAAGCTGTAAACCGGTAAATGTTGAGATGCCTGTAACTGCGATAGCCCCTGTATTGTTAATATTGGTTGCGGAAAGGGTTTTATTAACAATATTGGCAGCCGCGTATTTTATCCATGGCATTGACCCGGTAAATTTACCCATTGAAATCTCTGTGTCACTACCCACCACATCCTGCTGACTATATACCGCATCAATGGAAAATAAGGGGTTACTGATTCCCGCATTACCGATAACCCAATAACGATTCAGGTAGTTATCCGTATTAGTATTTGATGGATGTTTCAGGTTAACCAGCTTTACAGAAGCATAAGCACCAACAGCATACGATCCTGAAGTGTAACTGATGGCTACAGGTGAAAATTCCGCAACGTTACTGTTATCGCCAACTGGAAACAGGTATGATGCATTCCCTGTAAATATCTTACGCAGTTCACCGCCACCATCAGCAATAATCATTTTCGTTGCTGAAAACGGGCTACCGCCTATTGCTGCCGTTCCGGATAATGTTAATATGTTGCCGGCAATATCCAGGCATCCTGAAACTAAATTTAGGGTACCGCCCACCGTTATATTTCCGGCTGTAACCGCATTTCCTGATAGCTGGGCTATTGCAAGGTTATTATAACCAGTGCTACCGTTAAACACCGGCACAACCTGGTTGCTTCCGTTAAACCTTACAGTACTGCCGGCAATTGTGTAATTATTTGTTCCCGGTGTAAACAGGCCTGCTATTCCTATTGTTCCGGATGAAGCCAACACCCTTGCACCGGAAGAAGAGGAAATGAGGTTCCCGTAATTATATGCACCAATGGTTTGTGTCTGTGTTCCCCTGAATTCCACTGTTGAATTTGTGGCGAAACTGATTGTACCAAATCCGGCTGGAACTGTTGTATTGCCTGACAACCGGTAGCTGGCCAGGCTGGAAACAGAAAACTGCCTTATTGCATTACCGGTAACAGTAAATCCCGCATTACTGAATATGCCGCTTTGCACCGAAATATTGCCGGTAACATTAGTAGATGTAATATTTGATGCAATACTTACGCCGGCAACACTACTGTTATTGAATGTTATACTGTTATAGGTTATGCCGCTTCCGAAAGTAATGGTTTGGCCTGAAGCTGAACCGTTGAAATTAACCAAACTCGATGTACCGGGCGATAAAGTACCTGCATTGGCCAGCGTAATATTTCCACCAATATTCATCACCGTACTCCCTGCGCTAAGGTCAACTACCGCAGAAGATACGTTTCCCACATTATAAACAAGGTTACCGGTAATGGTTAATGTGGAAGCATTTACATTCACCCTTGCGATCCTGCTTCCCTGGCTGGTTCCGCTTCCCACAGTTACATTTCCATTTACAGTAACAGAACCATTACTGATATTGAGGGAATTTGTTCCGCCTGATGACGGGTTACTGATAGTAACATTGCCATTAACACTTAAAGCTGCATTACTGATGATTATGGACGCTGCAGTTCCCTGGGGAATATTAATAGAAGCGCAAGCATTACTTGAACTCATGGTATAACTGGCTCCGGCATTGATTATCAATCCCGGGAATGTTACAGAAGAAGTACCGGATACGGTTTTTGAAACTCCCCTTAATGTTACAAACCCGGAATTGCTACTGAATAAACCACCGTTGGTAACCCAATTACCATATACATCCAGGTTGTATCCATTGGCAATGCTGATTAACCCGGAAAGATTCATGTTCAGGCACCTGGCATTGCTTGCTCCTATTGTTGGTGAAAACAACACCTGCGAGGCCGGAGGAATAGTGATGTTTGTAGTAGATAATGGAACGCCACCGCACCAGTTACCGGATGCGAACCAGTTAGTACTGACTGCTCCCGTCCATGTTCCTGCAGTGCCCCAACTGATCACCCTTGTAGAAACTGCGGAAGCTCCAGGGCAACTACCCGTTCCCGTTACTATAAGTGTGCTCACAAATGAACCTGCCGCAACAGATGGCGTAAATACAGCTAGCGCAGGATCTGCATGTTGCTGCCAGGTACCCAATGCTTCGCCACCTGACCAGGTGTTTCCGGATCCCGAAGCGGTTGCCCCGGCCATTACAATTGGCAACATCCCGCTGCAACTGCTGATGGCAGCACCGGCATTTGCCTGCGGCAATCCGGAAACGGTTACCGTCACAGATGCACATCCGCTATTACTGCATGCTGTTCCCCAGCGGGCATAGTAAGTGGTTGTTACAGATGGAGAAGCTATTACTAAAGGATTCCCACTTCCTACATATGTACCGCCACATGAATTGCTGAACCAGGAAAGCACTGTACCTGAGCCACCGGATGCT
Organism: uncultured Chitinophagaceae bacterium; assembly: GCA_937996595.1. Lineage (GTDB taxonomy): Bacteria > Bacteroidota > Bacteroidia > Chitinophagales > Chitinophagaceae > Ferruginibacter. The sequence continues at coordinate 716 of CALKVC010000204.1, read as the reverse complement.
GTAAGGGTGATGTTTCCTGCATCTTCAGCACAAAACCCCGACCTGTCCGACTGTGCAGTTGTTGGATCCAATGCTACAGATGATAGAATAATTTCAAACGGATTGCTTTCTGAACCTGAAATGGCAGGATTGCTGCTAACCACTTGCATCCTGTAACCGGTACCGGAAGGAGTATTTGGAGGAATGCTGCAATTAATTGATAAAGAATTGGCATTACTAACCACTGAACCGATTTGCTGTGCCATGCTGAAATTTCCATTGGCATCAGATAACAGTACTGTATAGGTGTTTGAATTGAAAACTCCTGTAGATACGATATCAATTGACGTTGAGTACCCTGTAACTGATGTTATACAAAACTGGCTTTCGGGTACGGTACCCGTTACGATGCTGTATGTTGAAGCCAATGAAACCGAACCGGGAACCAGGTATAATTCAGATCCGGTTACACAACTATATTCGAAAACACTTACATAATAAACCTGTCCAGCCAACAGGTTTGAAACGGTTACCGAATTACCGGCATCATTGTATACAACATATTCACCCGGCTGTAAAACATCACCCGATCCAAAAATATTTCCGGACATATATGTAGTATTATTGGACGGTTGTGCCGACACGGCGCTTCCCTGCTTCATAACAACCAGGCGCTTGTTACCGTTCCCATTTACCCAACTTATGGTCATGGATGTTTCATTGATGGCATTCATAGT
>CALKVC010000203.1 GCA_937996595.1 uncultured Chitinophagaceae bacterium | reverse complement strand
AGCTATAAGCTTTATTTATTAGGTAATTTCTTACCGTTCCTTCTTTGTATGATCAGTTTATCGGATCCTTTACCCCTTGTACGGGTGATTTCGCCTTTTGCATATTTACCTTTGCGGCTGCGCGGGTGACCACCGGAAGCCCTTCCTTCACCACCACCCATCGGGTGATCTACCGGGTTCATGGCTACGGCCCTGGTACGTGGGCGGATCCCTTTCCACCTGTTACGTCCTGCCTTACCCATGCTTTCCAGGTTGTGGTCGCTGTTGCTGGTAACCCCAACCGTTGCATAGCAGTTAATCAGTACTTTCCTCAATTCGCCGCTTGGCATCTTGAGTACGGCATATTTTTCTTCCTTATTGCTCAGCTGTGCAGAAGTACCGGCGCTGCGCACCAGGATACCACCATGACCAGGCTGCATTTCAATGTTATGAACATTGGTACCCAACGGCATGTTTTTAAGCATCAGTGCATTCCCCAGTTCCGGAACTGCATTGTCGCCGCTTATAACGGTTTGGCCTACCTGCAAACCTTGCGGTGCCAGGATATAACGCTTTTCGCCGTCAGCATAAGCCAGCAATGCGATAAAAGCAGTACGGTTTGGATCATACTCGATCGTTTTCACCACAGCAGGGATGTCTTTCTTGTTGCGCTTGAAATCGATGATACGGTACATGGTCTTGTTTCCACCGCCCATATAGCGCATTGACCTTCTTCCCTGTGCATTCCTTCCAGCTGTACTCTTTTGTTTTTCAACCAGCGATTTTTCCGGAGTGTTGGTAGTGATTTCTGCGTATGCATTTCCAATCCTCCAACGGGTTCCTGCTGTTACCGGTTTGTATTTCCTAAGTGCCATTTTAATTACTTTTTAATTTGTCAAAACTTTGCGGTGCTGACCACCATTCATTTATTATTATTACACAGTGCCGTACAGATCAATTGTTTCACCTTCAGCTACTGTAACCAATGCTTTCTTCTTGGCAGGCTTACGGCCAACGATGAATCCGGCCTTGGTATATTTTGCTTTCTGTTTTGAAGGCATAACCAGGGTGTTCACCTCTTCTACCTGTACACCATAGAATTGCTCGATCGCTTTTTTTATTTCAAGCTTATTCGCCTTCCTGTCTACAATAAAAGTGTAACGGTTCATTTTTTCTGATTGCTTGTTGGCTTTCTCAGATAAAATCGGCTTTATTAAAACGTCTGACAGTTTCATGTCTTAATTTTTGTTGTTTTTAAATTAATCCGAATCAACATCTTATTGTTTCTCCAGATCTCCCTTTTGTTATGCCACGGCTTCTGCTGTTTCTGAAAACAGTTTAGCGGCGCTTTCTGTTAGTATCAATACATTGGCATTCAGGATGTCGTATGTATTCATATCGCTCAACAGGGTACCGTTAACACCCGGTACATTACGCAGGCTCAGGTACATGTTACTGTTATATTCAGGTAACACCACTAATGCCTTTTTCCTTCCAAGGTTCAGGCTGCTGAGGATACTTGTGAATGCTTTAGTTTTTGGCGTATCCATTTGCTGGTCTTCCAGTACAACTATTGCATTATCCTTTGCCTTATAAGCCAGTGCGCTCATCTTAGCCAGGTCTTTCACTTTGCGGTTGAGCTTGATATCGTAAGCATGCGGCTTTGGCCCAAAGATGGTACCACCACCTTTATACAACGGGTTACGCAGGTTACCTTTACGGGCACCACCGGTACCTTTCTGCTTGTGCAGTTTTTTGGAAGAACCTTCCACTTCCATACGGGTTTTCACTTTGTGTGTACCCTGGCGCTGCGCACCCTGGTATTGTTTCACAGCAAGGTAAATCACGTGGTCATTGGGTTCAATGCCAAATATGTCATCCGGTAACTCAACGGTCCTTCCGGTTTTTGCTCCTTTTGAATTTATAATGTCTAGTTGCATATTACTTCTGAATTAAAACGATGGAACCATTATGGCCGGGAACCGAACCACTTATTAATATGTAATTTTTTTCAGGAAAAATCTTAACCACTTTCAGGCCTTTCATTTTAACCCTGTCGCCACCCATACGGCCGGCCATGCGCATGCCTTTGAATACACGGCTGGCATCGGAAGAGTTACCGATAGAACCCGGTGCGCGCTGGCGGTCATGCTGTCCGTGAGACTGCTCACCAACACCACTGAAACCATGGCGTTTTACCACACCCTGGAAACCTTTTCCTTTGGATGTGCCAACCACGGCAACATTGTCGCCTTCGGCAAAAATGTCAACAGTGATTGATTCACCAACATTTTTGTCTATTTCGCTATCGCGTATTTCTTTTACGAATCTTTTTGGCGTTGTATTAGCCTTTGCAAAGTGGCTGATTTCGGCTTTGTTGGAGTGCTTTTCATTCTTATCGCCGAATGCTAACTGGAGAGCATTGTAACCGTCTGTTTCTACGGTTTTCTTCTGAGTAACTACGCATGGCCCCGCTTCAATGATGGTAACCGCAGTCTGCTTGCCGGTTGTATCAAAGATACTGGTCATGCCAATCTTCTTACCAATAATACTTTTCATTGTATCTGTTTTATACCCAGCGGTCTTGTATAAAGACTTGGGTGTTCAATATTTATTCTTTTAAGAACTTAGCTAATGCCTTCCCCGCCACAGCGGAGAGGTTCATTAAGCCTTAATCTCAACATCCACACCACTTGGAAGGTCGAGCTTGCTTAAAGCGTCTACCGTACGGCTGCTGCTGGTGTAAATGTCTAACAAACGCTTGTGCGTACACAATTGGAATTGCTCACGTGCTTTCTTGTTAACGTGAGGAGAACGCAATACGGTGAATATCTTCTTGTGCGTAGGCAAAGGAATAGGACCTGTTACCACTGCACCCGTACTACGTACCGTTTTTACAATCTTTTCGGCAGATTTATCTACTAAATTGTGGTCGTAAGACTGTAATTTGATTCTGATTCGTTGTGACATATGTAAAGAACTTTAAAATTCCGTTTTTTTAATTTGGAGTGCAAAGGTAAGGGTAGTAATTTAATTGGCAAACTATTGCGGGAAATATTTTTGAATAAATTGATTTATGATGTGAGATGTAAGATTTGAGATGTATGATGTATGATGTATGATGTATGATGTATGATGTATGATGTATGATGTATGATTTTTGGGGGGCGTATGAATGACTAAAAATATGTCCTGAAACTAGCCGTTGTGGTTTAGCGCACAGGAAATTATCATAATTAATTAATAATGAATACGTTATAATTTGATTTCCAATATCAAGATAAGATTTAGCATTTACCCGAAAGTGCAAATAATACTTTTTTATTCGCTGATCAGGTTTCCGGTAAGGGTGCCAGCCAAAGCCGGAAAGGCACCTCCGGGAGAAGCTGATGTATAACTATATGAAATACTTAGTGTTGCCGGTGCCGAAATGTGAATATTCATAGATACTGCTTCATTAAACCCCCAGCCAAGTTTTGCATCAGATGTTGGATTCATTACCCTGAAAGCTACCAGCCTCACGGGGTTTGCAATTCCAGTTACATTCAGGTTGATGGCTGCCCGGGGATAACTGCCTGTTGGGGCCGGAGAATAACTCACTTCACCGTGAAAGACAAAATCAAAATGATACAACCCTGTCTTATTAATGGTAAATGTATTTGCCCCGTTTGTTATGCCAACATCAGCCGGATTCAGGTTGTAATGAGTGGTTGCAATAACAGCATTTCCAGCCAGTAATCCGGTACTTTCATCAAGTGATACAGAAAACCTGGTATTATTGGCAAAAGAAGCGGACTGCCATTCGGGAAGGTTTGTGCCATTGGAAGTAAGTACCTGCCCGCTGGTTCCGGGATTTCCGTTTACCCTTAACGGGCCGGAAAAACCTAGTGGCCCATTAACCGTTGTTCCACCCTCGGCGAAAAAATAAATGGCCCGGTTAGCTGCATTGGTGCCAGCTCCTACAAAAGTGAGGGCATTCTGGCCAAATGCATTATACCCTATTTTACCGGCATTCAATTCCTTCCCTGACACTCCTGCCCCGAATTCAAACAGGTTTAAGCCATCCATCTGAAAAAGGCCGTTGAACCGGCTATTACCGTTCACATGAAACTTGTATAGTGGAATGGTTCCAACGCCCACATTACCCCCCGGCCTTATAACCAGTAAATTAGCAACATTGTTGCCTGGCAGGTCAGATAAGGATGATACATACAGGCCTTCTTCACGTATACTTTTTATTGAAAAATCGGTCCCCGAATTACTACTGTTTCGGTTACTCAGCAATAATTCAGTAGTATCCGAAAAATCAGTGGAACTGATCCTGAGCGAACTTCTTAAAGCATTTTTAACCTCCAGCTTTCCTTGCGGAGTTTGTGTGCCGATCCCAACATTTTGGGCGTTTGCAGTATTGATTATTAAAAGGCAGAAAAAAATAAACAGGGGTTTCATGACAGGGACTTTTGAAGTTTACTAAAGTTACGAATTTACCTTGCATGCTTACATGGAAATAGAAAATCTATTCCGGAAAATATCTTAAATAACCGGTTTTTTACTACGGTAACAGGGGTCATTCTTTTTCCACAGACCCGCCACTACTGGTTTCCTTGCTTACAACTGCAGCACCGCGATACCTGACACTTGCTCCGCTGCTGGCTTTTGCACGCAGCTTTACACTCGCATGAACTTTAATAGTTGACCCGCTGCTGGCATCGGCTTCCGTGTTTTCACTCAGCAAATCGGCCGCCAGGATTTCTGCGCCACTGGAAGTTTCTGCATAAAAATCCTTTGTTCTTCCCGATATATCAATATTTCCCGCGCTGCTGGCATCGGCCCTTACTTCCGGAGCATCAATCGCTGTTTTTATCTGAGAACCGCTGGAAGCCTTCAAACGGACCGCCTCGCCTGATTTCAACATATCCCTAACCTGCAATTCGGCACCGGCTGATGTTTTTATGGCATTAACGGAGGGAGCTGCAATAAATACTTTCAAATGCGCATCGTGAACATTTAAATCATCAAGCCTGATAACAAGTTCTTCCCTGCGCACTTTCGTTTCAATATATTCCATCAGGTTATCATCGGCTTCTACCACCACTTCCACTTCCGGCGCTTGTCTTAATTCCACTTCAAATCCACCACTGATGCTAACCGATTTAAAGTTCCCGGCTTTTCTTGTTTCTGTAATGATATTTCCGCTACCGGATTTGTACCGGCACGATATACAGCTTATCACTAAGGCAGTTAATATGATCAGATTTTTCATGTTACTGTTTTATAATGCAAATATTTAACAATTATTCGGCTGAAGCAAACCTTTTATAATGAAACTACGCCCGGTTAGCATTTTATTATTTCCCTGCATCTTACATCATACATCATACATCATACATATAACATCATCCATCTAACATCCTTCTCACAATTACCCCAATTAAATTACCTTTGCCCGGTATGACTGAAAAGATCGTTATTCTTGACTTCGGCTCGCAGTATACCCAATTGATTGCAAGGGTTGTACGTGAGGCCAATGTGTTTTGCGAAATACTGCCATTTAACAGGGAAATCAGTTTTGATCCCGCACTGAAAGGAATCATATTATCCGGTTCTCCTTTTTCTGTAAATGATGAAAAAGCGCCATTAATTGATATTGAAGCACTGGCAGCAAGATTACCCATATTGGGAATATGCTATGGTGCACAGTTAACAGCCAAATTATACGGAGGAATTGTAGCCGGGAGCGATAAAAGGGAATATGGACGGGCAACCCTGCATATTAATAAGCAGGATGCTTTACTGGAAGGGCTTCCGGCCGAATCGCAGGTATGGATGAGCCATAGCGACAGTATTAAACAACTGCCCCATGGCTTTGATTTGCTGGGCACCACAGAAAGCATACCTGTTGCGGCTTTTGCAAACAGTTCAACTGTTCCGGGTAAAATATATGGCCTTCAGTTCCACCCCGAAGTGTATCATTCAACTGAAGGCAAAAAAATCATTTCCAATTTTCTGGTACATATATGCGGTTGCAACCAAGACTGGACGCCCGCCCATTACATAACCGATACGGTTGCTTCGCTGAAAGAAACGCTGGGAAACAGTAAAGTGGTGATGGGATTGAGCGGCGGCGTAGACAGTACGGTTGCCGCCACATTGATTCACCGGGCCATCGGGAAAAACCTGTATGGCATTTTTGTTGATAACGGCGTACTGAGGAAATATGAATTTGATAATGTGCTGAAATCATATGAGCAACTAGGCCTTAACGTTACCGGAGTAAATGCCAGCGAACATTTTTATACAAAACTGGCCGGTAAAACACTGCCCGAAGAAAAAAGAAAAGCCATCGGCAACTGTTTCATTGAAGTATTTGACCAGGAAGCGCACAGGATTGAAGGCATCAGCTACCTGGGACAGGGAACTATTTACCCGGATGTTATTGAATCAGTTTCCGTACACGGGCCATCGGTTACCATCAAATCGCACCATAATGTTGGCGGATTACCCGACAAGATGAAATTGAAACTTGTAGAGCCTTTACGGTACCTGTTTAAAGATGAAGTAAGAAAGATCGGCGTTGAACTGGGCATACCGGCCGATATGCTGAACCGCCACCCTTTCCCTGGCCCGGGCCTTGCCATCAGGATTTTAGGCGAGGTTACGGAAGAAAAGGTACAATTATTGCAGGAAGCAGACTATGTGTATACAGAAAGCCTGAAAAAATTCGGTCTTTACGAAAAAGTGTGGCAGGCAGGCAGTATTTTGTTACCGGTAAAAAGTGTGGGCGTGATGGGTGATGAACGTACCTATGAATACACCATCGCACTTCGCGCCGTTACCTCTGTTGATGGTATGACAGCAGACTGGGCACATTTACCATATGATTTCCTGGCCTATGTATCCAACGAAATCATCAATAATGTAAAAGGTATCAACAGGGTTGTATATGATATCAGCAGCAAACCGCCGGCAACTATTGAATGGGAATGATTGGTGGTTTGTGGTTTGAAGTTTGAGGTTTGAAGTTTGAGGTTTGAAGTTTGAGGTTTGAAGTTTGAGGTTTATCAATAATGAAAACGTATGCAAAAGGTTATTTCCGGAATTTTATTCTTTGTAAGCACTTTCTTTTATACCGGCCTTCATGCCCAGGTAAATGAAAACGACAGCATCAGGAAATACAAAGTAGGCATTTTCGCTCCTGTTTACCTTGATTCTGTTTTTAAAGGCAATTATTACAAATACCAGGATAATTTTCCCCGTTTCAGTTTCCAGGGATTGGATTTCATTCATGGTGCCATGATTGCTTTAGACAGTATGGCATTCCCGGATGCCCGTATTGAAACCTATATTTACGATACCAGGTCGGCCCAGGGAAATTTAGATTCACTCATAAATAGTGGCAAGATGAATGACCTGCACCTTATCATAGGATCGGTAAGGGATAACGATTTTAGCCTGCTGGCAGATTTTGCCCAACAGCAACATATTCCATTCATTTCAGCCACCTATCCCAATGACGGCGGCGTAACGGCAAACCCGTTCCTGGCAATTGCCAATTCAACGCTGAAAGCACATTGCGAAGCGATATATGCTTACCTCCTGCAAAACCACGGAACCAACGAGATCATCCTTTGCCGAAAGCCGGGTTTACAGGAAGACCGGGTTGCCGGGTATTTCAGGCAACTGAATGAACCGGACGGAAATGCCATCATGAATATAAAAACGGTTAATATAACCGACAGTAACTTCAATGCCATTAAATTAAAACTAGACAGCACAAAAAGAAACATCATCATTGCCGGCAGCCTCGATGAATATTTCGCATATAAACTTTCGGCTGAAATTGCCGCTTTGCATAAAACATACCCAACCACCCTGTACGGCATGCCTAACTGGGATGTTTTCAAATCTTTCAGGAACAAGAAGAGTTTTACCGGTTTTCCCGTTTATATAACATCGCCATACTATAACAACAAACTGGATACCCTGAGCAGGTTGCTGCAAAATGCCTACCTGAAAAAATACAAGGGCGTGCCTTCAGATTTTGCCTATAAAGGATTTGAAATGACGTACATCTTTACCCGGCTGCTCATAACTAACCCTAACGATTACATGAACCACCTGGATACGATCGGAGAGAAAGTATTCAACATCTACAACTTCAGGCCTGTTTTCAACAGCAGCAAATCAACCCCTGATTATTTTGAAAACAAACACCTGTATTTCCTCAAACTGGAAAACGGGAAGATCTCCATGGCTTGGTAAAAAAAGGCATATCTCTTCGTAAGGAGATATGCCAGTAATAAATTATCCATTTGCAAAAATCACTGATGCAATGCCATCACCGGAACATGGCTGTGCAGCACCAATTGCCTGGTATGGCTTTTGTGCATGATTCTTTCGGGTAAGCTATGCCGTTTGGGTAACACCAGCAACAGGTCAAGATAATTCCTGTCTGCAAAATCCATGATTCCCTCATCAATATTTTCGTGCGTAATAAAATGGTATTGCGGCTTCAACGGGCCCAGCATCTCCTGTATCAACCCTGATTCAAAAACGAGTTCCGGGTCAAATTTTTCATTGCTTCCGGTATGCAGTATGTGCAGTTCTGCATTAAAATCATTTACCAGCGTGCGAATTTCCTCTACAGGAATGGTTGCCACCACTTCATTAAAATCGCATGCAAGGCCAACCTTTCTCACTGCAGAAAAAGATGCATGTGGCGGAACAGTGATTAGTGGCCACATCAGGTGCTTCATGGCAAATGTAGCGTGGCTGCCAAAGAGAAATCGTTCAGCAGCAGATGTCCCCTGGCTGCCCAGTATTACTGCATACGGTTTCACTTCTTCACAGAGATTTTTGAGTTCACGGAAAAACTCACCAACCCTTACCTCAGACCTTATACCCGGTTTACCTGTTTTGTCTTTCAGCAATGATTCTTTAACTTTCCCCAATTCAGATTCAGCCAGTTTCCTGGAACCTTCCAGGTCCATGATGATTGGCACTTCTCCGTAACTTACCGGTATATGATATGCATGAAACAGGATTACATCAGCCCCAATGGCGTTTGCCATATCCATACCATATCTGGCTGCGTTCATGGCAACCGGAGAAAAATCAGTCCCAATAATTATTGTTTTCATAACTGACAATTTTTAGAATAGGTTTATTGCAAAGACTGTAAAAAATCAGCAATTAAAAATCCTTGCAATACCGAAGCTACTGTCATTAGAAATTTCAAATTATGACTGCAATCAGAAAAAACGTTGATACTGCTCAGTTTAACATTTCCGGTTTTAGTAAAGTCCGGACATAAAAAAGGAATCTGTCATTACCTATGATTTCCCATCCAGATATCATTGTAATTTCAGATTCCTTTTATACTTATTATCAGCTAATTACTTATGCTGCTTTTAATATGGCCTGGCATAAAACAGGAACAGGGTAAGATTGTTATCCACTGCCTGCATATCTGATGCATCGGTAGACCCATCACCTGTAATGTCTGTCGTATTATACCCAAATGCGAACAATGCCACATCATTATCTACTTCTCCCTGGTCGGTTGCATCAATTCCCCCATCCTGGTTCACATCGCCGCCATAGAATGCAAACTTGCCTCCGGCAACCGTTGCCATGGGAGGATTCACTCCGTCGTCATATGCCTGTGCCAGGCTGCTGCTGAAATCATAATCGGTTGTGCTGCTGAACATCACCGGCAATTTGCTCCAGGTTTCCAGGTGGTTACGGTGCTTAACGGCAATAAAATACGCGTTCCCGTTTACAGAAAGCGGAAACTGCATGGAAGCCGTACCGTCTGTATGAATGACTGCCTGAACGGAATGATCCGGATTTGGGTTTGACAAGCTGCTTTGAGCCCAAAGGTTTACAGTAATGGTATCTGTTTCAGATGGATCGGTACTGATGCCCAGGTCAAAAATAGTAGCCCGCATGGTATTGATGTCGGAGTAGAAGCCTTCCAGGAATGCGTTAAGGTTCAGTGTGATGGTTGTTGCACATATGTTAACAGTAACCTGCTGCGTAACAGCATTGCTGCATATGCCATCCGAATAGGTATATGTTATTGTATGTGTGCCGGGGCCTGCTACTGCCGGATCAAAATCATTGCCGCTGATGCCCGGTCCGCTAAATACTCCCCCGGAAGGGTTACCCGTTAACGTTACCGCAGCATCCGTAGTGCAATATGATGCAGCCAGGCCGCTGAAATTAACAACCAATGGGGCAGGTTCTGTAACGGTATAGCTGCAGGTTGAGCTGCAACCGTTTTCATCAGTAACCGTAACTGTATAATTACCCGGCGCAAGGTTGGAAAGTGATGAGGTATTGCCAATCACTGCAGGTATGGTATACGTGATAAACAATGATGGACGGTTACCAGTCAACGAATTTTCCCTGGAATCTACCCGTTTAGACTGCGAATTGGCAGATTCATTGCCTTTCATCAGCCAGCCAAAATTGGAGGCCGGGCTATTAAGCCATTGCTGTACATCCGATACCATTCCGCCAGATGCCATGATATAATTCCCAGGTGTATTTACATTTGTTACGGCACTGGAACTTCCCGCAAAGTCGCCACCAGGGCTGGTCCACAAGGTGGAAGGATAGAACCTGTGAAGCCAGGTTGCATCATTTGTTGTTGCTGATGCCCCTACCCCGGACTGGAAAGTGAATGAAGAGCCTTCTCCCCAGTCGGCAGTGGCTTTATGAATGTAAATAGGTTGTACACCAGAACCCGGTGCAGCAGCCGAAACGTTAAATGAAAGGGTTGCCGTATTTATGATGGCGCCTGCAGGTATGTTTGCGGCTATATCAAATGCCATCAAGGCCCTGTGTACCGACCCGGTATTGCTGTTACCTACTGCATAATATTCACCCAATGCATTACTGTTGGAAGTGCTGGAGCCATACATTGTATTGTCTTTGGAAGGATAGATAGTAACCGATCCTGACGTGCCGGAACCATTTGTCCATGCATAGGTATAGTTGCCGGTTCCACCGCTTACAGAAACGTTAACCGTTCCGTTATTTGCCCCGTTGCAGGTTACATTCGTTCCACTGCAACTTACTACTAATGGGTCTGGCTGATTCACTATAAAACTGGTACCCGAAGTGCATCCACCCGTTGCCGTTACTACAATGGCATAAGTACCCGGAGCCAGCCCTGAAATATCTTCAGTTGCGGCATTGAATCCTCCCGGTCCTGTCCAGGCATACGTGAACGGAGATGAACCGCCGATTGTAACCAGGTCAATAGATCCGTTATTTGCTCCATTACAGGTTACATGCGTAATGTTTGCTGAAAGCTCTGGTGCAAAACAGTCAATTTCAAATATGGCTGCAATGGTATGTGAGGATAAAACATTCGTGAAGTTATATGTTGATACTGCCCCTATAGAAATGCCATCAACCAGTACATCACTGATGTAATATCCCGGATCTGCAGTAATCGTATACGCCTGGTTGTTACCACTACAAACAGTTGTGATTCCAACGGGTGATATTGTTCCGCCGGTACCAGCAGATGATGTTATGGTATAATTTGCTAAGATTGTAACTGAAGCAGTTGCCGTATTGCTGCAAATACCATTTGAAAATGTATAGGAAATGATATGGGTGCCCACGCCTGCAGCAGAAGGAGAAAATACGGCAGTACCATTGCCATTATCTGTAATGCCGGGCCCGCTGAAAGTGCCGGTGGTTGGGTTCCCTATTAAATTTACCGGCGCATCAGATGTGCAATAAGATGTTGCCAGGCCGTTGAAGCTGCCGCTACCTCCCGGCAGGTCAAATACAGTTACTGTTTGCGATGAACTATTCGTGCACCCGTTACCGTCAGTATAAGTGTATGTGATCGTATAAGGCCCGCCAACACCTGCCACAGCAGGATCAAAGACATTTCCGCTAACACCCGGCCCGCTGAAACTGCCCCCGGCCGGTGAACCGGTTAATGAAGCCGCAGAAGAATTTATACAATAAGTAGCTGCCAAACCTGTAAAACTTACTGTTGGCAATGGATTAACCGTTATGGTGATCCCGGCTGTTAAAGGAGTAATCAGTTTGGGTGTCAACTGGAAAGTTAATGAAGTGCCGTCCCCCAACTGCCCTTCCATATTTCGTCCGAATGCCCATAAAGCGGCACTTGTTTTTACGCCCATTGTATGGTATGACCCTGCGTCCATTTGCATCCAATCTGTAGCAGTTCCTGCCTGTATCGGGGTTGGATTTGTCATAACCTGGGCACCGTTGCCTAATTGACCATATGAATTGAATCCCCATCCCCATACAGTTCCATTCGTACGGATACCTATGCTGTGATTAAGTCCACCGGTTACGTTTGCCCAGTTTGTGGCTGTACCTGATTGGGTGGGAACATTCTTCTGAATCAATGTACCATCACCTATCTGCCCTTCCATATTTCTTCCCCAACACCACAGCGTGCCATCTGTTTTAACCGCCAGGCTATGGAAATAACAAGCTTCCACTTTCTTCCAGTTTGTTGCAGTGCCAATTTGGATGGGGCTGTATTTTTCAGTGACTGAACCATCTCCAAGTTGTCCGGAAGTACCGCGGCCCCAACCCCATAAGGTACCGTTGGTTTTAATGGCAAGGCTATGATAAGCACCAGCCGAAACCATCGCCCAATCATTGGCAGTTCCTATCTGTACGGGGCTGTTTACCTGGGTAAACCCTCCGTTACCTATTTGGCCATAGGCACCGGAACCCCAAGCCCAAAGCGTACCATCTGTTTTAATGGCCAGGTTATGCCCACCGCCTGCAGATACCGTTTTCCAGTTACTGGCTGTACCAATCTGGATGGGACTTGTCTTATCTATCACGGTTCCATCACCCAGGCTGCCGGTAAGATTAGATCCCCAGGCCCATAATGTTCCATCTGTTTTAATGGCCAGGCTGTAAAAGCTGCCAGCCGAAACCATGGCCCAGTTGGTTGCAGAACCTATCTGAACCGGGTTGAACCTGTCCGATGTTGTTCCGTCGCCAATCTGTCCATAAGTATTTTGCCCGGAGCCCCATAGTGTGCCATTAGATTTTATGCCTACATTATGATAGGCCCCGGCAGAAATGGATGTCCATGCATCTGCAGAAGCACATCCGGCTGCGCTGGTACCCGTTACCGTATACGTTGTATTTGAAGTGGGTGATACAACAATACTGGCTCCCGTTAATGAGCCTGGCATCCAGGTATATGTTGAAGCCCCGCTGGCTGTTAACGTAACCGATGAACCCAGGCATACGGAAGCAGATGAGCTGCTAACCGTTACCGTGGGATACGGATTTACTGTTAGTACCCCGCTTATATAATTCGTTCCATCCCATGGATTACCACCTCCGGCACTGAATCCGCCATACTGGTACCCGCAGTTATTAAGTATATATGAATAACGGAAAGTGTAATAATATGTTCCGGCAGGTAAGGTCACTGAAGATGTATATTCATCGTTATTCCCAACCTGAACATTAAAAGTTGCCGGTTGCCAGTTGATCCAGGTATTCGGGTTGGTATTCTGAGTATTGTATCCGAATTCAACCGTGATACCAGCCCCTGCCCCTGGCGCTTCAGTAACGCCAGCTTCATAAACCTGCCCGTATGCGGTAAGGATACCCCCCTGGCAAAATGATGCCGATCCGGGGAATTGCAGGTTAACATAATCGAGCAGGTTGGTGGAAGTTACCGTTACCTGCTGGGTGGCGGTATTGGTACAACCGTTACTGTTCGTATATG
>CALKVC010000202.1 GCA_937996595.1 uncultured Chitinophagaceae bacterium | reverse complement strand
CCGTTCCGCCGATAATGTCGAAACCGGTGCCGGGCGTATGATTGGTAATCAACGTACCAAATTCAGGGTTAATGGCCGATGACATCGGTGCATTGCCTTCCTGCCAGGCCGCATTGATTGTTTGTCCAGATGTTGGAATGGATAAAAACTGCCAGGCTTTTGCATGAAGCGGGATATACCGCTCAACGGTAGCTTCCCCGGTAATGGTATTATTAGCCGTTAACGGGCCAAGCCAGGCTGTACCTGTAGCGGTTGATTTGAAATTAAGTAACCCGCCGGTTGACAGTTTTTTTCCTGCCGCGCCAAATGTAACTGACCCATAAACATCCAGCATGCCGGCAAGAGAAACTCCGGTTACATTATCAGCATTATTGATTACCAGGTGATTGATACTGTTGTTCTCAAAAGTATTTGCAGCAATAGACTGTGCTGCTGATCCGTAATATTCTACCGTACCCGTGGCCGCATTGATATTGCCATTATTGATAGTAACAGCATTGCCAATCTTAAGGATGTGAGCGCCAATATTCATGGTACTTTCCATAAGCTTCAGGTCATTACTTACATCCAGGTTAGCAGCCAGGGTAATACCTGTTACATTGTTGCTATATAAATCATATACTTTACCGGAAAGTGGTATTTCTGGACCGGAAATCACCGGATTAGCATTCTCATACCGGAGTACATAATTATTTACACTGACAATTTCAGGATATGTATCAAAAGCACCCGCATGTTCATCCGTTAAACCGCCACGCTGTACCATCCCGAAAGATGCAGTGCCTATTTTAAAATGATTGCTGTTATAAAAAGTACCATTGAAAAGGTTAACCCTGTTCGTATGAACCGGGGCATTCAGTATAACACCCGTATGGTTGTAAATAGTTACCCCCCATCCGCCGAATGGTACCAGTGCGTTGCCAAATGAACCGCTACCGGCATACACCTGTGGGGTATTGCCATAAAACCTGAAATCGCTATTGGCGTTCAGCCCGTCAACTATGCCATCATTGGTAAAATTTGTACCGTTGAATAATGTCATTGCTTCGCAGCCAAATGTTGATCCGTTATTAATGGTGAAATTACCATTAACTGTTAACTGGCTGGTAATATATTTACGGGAACTATTTGATAATGTAATATTACCATACTCAATATCAGCATAAATTATTTGATCATCTGGTGATAAAGAATTGTATTCCACAGTACTATTCTTGTTAATTGAAATAAAACTGTAGTTCAATGGAAAATTACTTCCCGGTAAACCGCCGCTATTATCGCCCAGCTTAACCGTAGCATTTGCTTTTAAAATGAATGCGCCCCTGTTAGGTACAAACTGGTTGAAGGCACTGTTATTTGGCAGCACCAGTGTTGAACCTTCGTTTACTGTAAGGTTCCTGGTATCGGCATGCGTGTTAAAAGCATAGCTTCCCGTTACCGTCAGCGTAGTTGTTTTGAATTTGCCAATTTCAACTTCCCCAAACCTGGCAGATGATGAAGCGCAGTCATTGGTTAGCACCTGGTTAACCCCGCCATCAAAATGATAGGTACCGGGGAAACTGGTGGTTCCATTATCATTGAATGTAAGGTTTCCTTTAAAATAAAACTGCGGATCCTGGTTAGCGGGCGAAGTAGCACCGCCAAACCGGGATGTTTTTGTATCCCCGATATTACCTATAACAGTATTTCCTAAAACAGTTACCACAGATCCGTTATTGGCAAAAAAGTTAACCAGGCTGCTTCCGCTGGCAAAACCGGTACCACCGGTAGCTGACATATGCAGGTTTCCAAGTACTGTTATAGACCTGCTATTCGTTTGCATGGTAAGCACTTTGGTTCCGGTGCCTCCGTAATCGCCGCGAATGGTAAGGTTGTTTACCGTTACCGGCATATCCAGGTTTATAACATAAGTAGCGGTAAGATCGGCTGAACTTGCAAAAATGATTTCCACATCCTGGCAGGCGGTAGGAACGCCTAATGACCAGGCTGCGGCACTCCAGTTAACAGCGCCACCAACACCTCCTGAAAATAAAAGTGTATTTGTTACCGGTGCTCCAATACAATCTGTAGTTGACTGGCTTCCACTGGCTGGGTTACTGAGTGCCCCTTCCGTAACCGCATACAGCTTCCAGTGATATAATGTACCGGGTGCTAATGCAGATTGAACAGAACTGGTGGCATTTGCAGCCGTTTGTGTAACAAAATTGTATGTGATGCCGCCATCATCTGACCTGTAAATAACATAGCCCCTTTCATTAGAGGCATTGTCATTCCAGTTTAATGTCATTGAATTGTTGCCAACCGCTGAAAATGTCAGGTTTGAAGGATCCGCTGAAGGCAAAACCGGGGTAAATGTATATTTTACCCTGCTGCCATTGGTATAAGAATTGAGGGCAGATATATTTCCCGCTGTTGCTGTGTTAACCAGGGTTGAAACGAATCCGGCGCTGGTCCTTAATACATCCGGGCTGCTGATAGATGTTACATAGATAAGGCTGTTATTGATATTGAGGTATGTCATGCCGATAGAAGCGCTTACCACTGCTGACCCTATAGCCACTTGCATCCGTCCGTACACATATTCAAAAACACCCGTTGTTTCGTATAATTTAACCTGCCAGGTTGAAAGCCTGTCGGCATCAAATGAATTATTGCTGATGATAAAATCTTTCCATTCAACTGTCAGTATCCGGTTGGGTGCAGTGCCACTAACCTTATACCTTACTTTAGAAGTTGCCGAAGTTGAATAAGCATTCAGGTTATCCCAGAAAGCATAGAGACAGGCTGAATTAGAAGCAGCATTGGCTGCCGAATTAATACTGGCATTTGTAATGGCAGTCTTCCCCAGCCTCATCAAACCGTTTGAATTAACTGAAAATTGCGTGTAGCAGTTCCCCATCAGCCAAAATTCAAAACCGATGGGTGCTGTTGTTGAAACAAATTCACCGGTTTCGGTTGCGGGTACCAGCAGGTTGGTAGAACCGGAAGTCATATCTGTTAAAGATGCATTACTGGCATGGGTAAAGCCATAGTTCAGCGTGCTTTGCGCAAAAGCCGTTGACAGTCCCCATAAAAAAATGAATACCAGTATATATTTCTTCATAATCCGCTATTAATAGCTATTTCAACATTCATTCAGGCGAAGCAAATAAATACAGTTTGCTGCCACGAATTGAATGTGAACCAACATTTAAATTTGTAAACAGGCCTTGCGCCTTAATTGAGGTGTTTCAAAAGATCACGGATCAGAGAGTAAGCGAATATGATGGTTGCTTAAAGGATAGCATTTACATATCAGGTACAAAATTATACATTTTACCAAATAATCACAATATTTAACACTATATTTTTCACTAATCTTAACCCAAAATTTTATAAAAAAAGAGGCTGCCATCACGGCAGCCTCTATACATAAACATGAATGAACTTATTTTATAATAACCTGTTGGGTCGTTTTCTTTCCGTTTGAATCAGTTATGCTTAAAGAATAAACGCCTGCGGGTAAACTGCTTTCAAGCTGTACCAGCCTGGTAGCATCTTTTATGCTCAACTGCAGCATTCCGTTATATACCTGCTGACCTGCATTGTTTACCAGTTGCAGGCTATATTTTCCTATAGGCTGGTTTGCAAACTGCAACTGCAGTTTTTTATTTTCCACCGGGTTTGGATATACAGCTATACCGGTTTCCAATTGCAGATCCTGCTTGTTTGCGTCATAGCTTTCAGTTCCGGCATTACGTGCCGTTTCAAATGCTGGGTTTTGTGTTTTTGTCGTATTGCGGAATACCAACCTGAACCTGTCGGTTGCATAAGAACCCGGAACGTTTACTACATTAAATGCAATGCGGGTTGTATCCTCCAGACTTACCGGCGTTTTTGTACCCAGGTACTTGTCTTCCAGGAATGCTTCTAAACCTTCCTGGGTTAAGCGCCTTGGAACCAGTTCAAATTCATATTGTTTTACCCGAACCTGGCCCAGGTTATAAAAAATAGTATCGGCTTGTTTTACCGGAGAACGGCGCTCTACCACCAGCAATTTATCTCCGCTCTTTATACCCAGGTTTTCACCGGTATTACCCAGTTTAACGGCATCGTGCATATCAATATTATCCATGTATGATGCATCAAATTGAACCAGGTTGCCATCTATAAGTACTTTTTGGCCATTTACGATTACATACATATTTGTACGCATCTGACTTGCTATATTCGACGGCACCCTGTTCACATCACTGCTGCCACTCACTTTACAGGCTTCAGAAAATGTTACTGATCCCGCAGAAACCGGCGCCCTTACAAAAAACGCCTGTCCTGATTCTATTGTCTTACAGGTTCCGCCCGGGTAACTTCCTCCGCCCGGTGTTACATCATAGGTAGCACCATTACGGGTGAAAGTCTGGTATGCACCAAGTCCGTAGGCTGAGGGCGAAGTGGTTACTTTTGGATCCCATACATAAAATACATCCTGCACACCTCCCGCCAGAGTCAATGCCGTAAGGTCAATGGCAGACGGATAAGGGTTACCAACAGATTCAAATGTGTTGCCCGCCAGGTTTATCACTGAAGGCGGATTGGCCGGCGTGAATAATGTACCGCTTGTTCGCAGGTTTGCAGATGTGGTAGGCCCGGAAACTGAAGATGCAGTACGGTCGCCACGGACAAAAAGCATGTATCCCCTGCTGTTATAAATCGGAATGGTTGTATTGGCAATCCCAACCCAGCCATTGCTAACCGGATCATAGGTCTTCATGGAAGGCCCTGTACCACCAATAATATCAAAACCGGTTCCGGCAACATGATTGGTGATCAATGTACCATAAGCGGGATTAAGAGCAGCTGATAAAGGCGTATTGCCTTCCTGCCAGGCAGCATTAATTGTTTGACCTGATGTTGGAGCCGCCAGGAACTGCCATGCTTTGGCATGCAGTGGTATATAACGTTCCACAGTTGCATTACCATCAATGGTATTGCTTCCGGTCATCTGGCCTAGCCAGGCTGTTTGGGTGGCTGTAGATTTAAAATTCAGGTATCCTCCGGTTGTCAGTTTACGGCCGGCAGCCCCGAATGTTAATGAACGGTATACATCAAGTGTTCCGCCTAAGGTTACACCAGTTACGTTATCTGTATTGCTGATGATAAGGTCTTTGATACTGTTTGACTGGAATGTTCCGGCTGGTATTACCTGGGCCTCAGTAGCTGTCATTTCAATGGTTCCGTCAGAAACATTGAATGTACCGCTGTTGCCCATTTTCCCTGACACCTGCAAAATACCGGTTCCGCTTACGGTTACAGAACCCCCGGTTTCAATTACCAGGTTTTTCAACGGATGGGTGGCTGATGAAATGACAGGCATAAATGTAGCCGTGCCCGCAATTTCTACATGCGTAGATGCTAATGGAATATAATTATCAAACCAGTTTGAAGCGGTAGTCCATGAAGTACTGGTAGTACCGATCCATGAACCACGGCCACGGAATTCATCAGCGCCCATATCAGGCGTGAATACATTCCTTGTTTGTGCATCAATATCTGATAATATTTCCGGTATTGGTGTTCCCGCATAATTCAACGCTTCATTCACCGGAGGTGAAGTCTGTATATGCAGGTCGGTAGACGATACGAATACCGGCAAAATGTTCAATGAATTGGTATTACTGCCAAAGCCGGCCTGTATGGCTGCCAGGTTGGTCCTGTTAGCACCTATATAACCCAGGTTGGTGCCGGATGTATGATAGTCGTTATAGTCGATGGCAGCAAAAACGGTATTTGCAGCACCACACATGATGGTATACCTTTCACCGGCCTGGGTTTGTGTATTTACAAAAATATTATTTCGCAGGTTAATGGCTGACGGGTCTACTACGCCTGATGTGATATTTATAGCAGATGGATAACCGCTATTTGTCTGGTTTGTGTTCATCAAAATAGTGTTATTGTAAATCTGGTATCCGCCGCCTGAACAGATGGTGATACCATGCCCGTTCCTTTCATATCCCCTGCTGGCAGTTGATCCGGTAGAAGCAATATCGTAGATGAAATTGTTATAAACCAAAAATCCCGCATCAATAGACGTTGCACTTAACTGGATGCCGCTGCACCCGTACCCGCCTGCATTGCTGTTCCTGATATTACTGATCCTATTACCATACACAACACCTCCCGACGACGCAAAATCTATCACGATGCCGCTTGCTGCACCGTCTCCCAATACCGGTACCGTTCCGGTAGAGCTAAGGTTTGAAATAGTATTATTTGCAATAACCAGGTTTGAATTATCGGTATTGGTTGAAATGAAAATACCATTCGGGCCCGTATTACTTACTCCTGTATATGCCAGGTTACTGATGGTATTATTTGATACGGTTGAATACCTGGTACCGGCCGCTAACCAAACCCCCATATCGAATTCTGTGGTTGCTGTTTCAAAATTACCAATTGAATTATTGGAAACAGTGGCTCCATGAACATCCTGCACGTAAATACCTACCCTGCGGATGGCATTGGCACCGGAAGTGGTAAGGTCATTGGATGTGATTGTTAATCCATTCCCGTTATTTCCTGTATTCACCGCCCGGCAATACAAGCCTATCCATGCACGCTGTATGCTGTTATTCTGGATGGTAATATCATAAAAATAGCCGCCGCTTCCCGGTATGGCACCATCTGATAATAAGATACCTGAAGACGTGTTTGCACCATTGATCAGTGTACAGTTCTTTACCGTAACATCAGTAATTGGTGTAGTACCGGTAGAGCCTATCAGTAAGATATTCGGGCTAGTTGCACTCGTATTGCTGATCGTTAGGTTCCTTGAACTGGATCCGTTATTGGATCCATCGATGGTAACATATTTACCACGGATACGGATAACCGCAGCACTGTTAACAGCACCTGTTATGGTTGCATTTACACCGGTATTAGGCCTGATGGTAAGTGTATTGGTAGCACTAGCTGTTGAATTATCATTGATGGTTATTGGGAATGTTTCGGAACCAGAATAGGTAACTCCCGTCAAGACAAATGTAACTGGGCCTGAAAGGCAGGAACTGTTATAAGCAGCAACGGCGGCAGTTAGTGTCGTGTAAACCTGTGCCGGGCCTACATTGTATGTACCGGACATACTCGGGTTTACC
>CALKVC010000201.1 GCA_937996595.1 uncultured Chitinophagaceae bacterium | reverse complement strand
TAGCTATAACAGAATCCCGATTAAAAATCTACTAAAAGAAAATAATCGTAATACCAGTTTACATATTTAACCCTCCTAAGTAAAATAATTTTCCTTCCCGGTAATCGAATAACAGAAGATTTAATTTTAAGATAATATTGGCAGCCTTCCCGTATGAAATAAGTTTGATATTTTCCTGTGGATTTACAACCATTAACCAAAATATGAAGCGCTGTTTCTATTGCCTTTTTATCCTGCTTTGCTCATGCAGGGAAGATAACCAGGCACTGAAAATAAAAGGTTCTGATACAGAGGTAAACCTTGTTGTAAAGCTTGCTGAATCCTTTCATAAAGTAAAACCCGGCATTTTTGTTTCCATATCCGGAGGTGGTTCTGGTTTGGGAATAGCTTCATTAATCAATAATACTGCAGATTTAGCCAATTCATCCAGGAGTATGAATAATGGTGAAATAGCATTATTCAAAAAAAATGGAGACCGGTTAGATAGTTTTGTTTTTGCCCAGGACGCTATTGCATTTATCGTTGCAGATGATCTTCCATTAGATTCTATCAGTATTGAAGAACTTAAAAATATTTTAAATGGAAGCATTACTGACTGGGAACTCCTGACCGGTAAAAAAATATCAATAAATATTTATGGCAGGCAAAGCAATTCAGGAACATATGATTTTGTAAAATCAAGGCTTGGCATTGAATTCACACCTTATGCCAAGCAAATGAATGGCAATGCGCAAATAATTGAGGCAATCAAAGCAGATCATTCGGGCATAGGGTATGTTGGTGCCGGTTATGTAATCAGTGGAAGTAATAAAGGAATTAAAGTACTATCCATATGCAACTCAAAACTTGAAAAAGCGGTTTCACCTTTAGATTCATTAATGATTGCAACCGGAAAATATTATTTCCAGCGGCCTTTATACCAGTATTACAAAACGGCATCCTATTCCAAAATAAAACCGTTTCTTGAATTTGAAAAAAGTGAGGCCGGTAAAAGAATCATCAGAGAATCGGGATACTACCCTTTAAATGAATAATCATGAGTATTAAAAGGAGAGAACAGGCAGATATTATTTTCCGGAAAATATTCCAGGCAACGGGTTTTATTACCATCGCTTTGCTTGCCGGGATATTCATCATGTTGTTGTACAACAGTATTGCTTTCTTTGTTGAAGTGAAGCCGATAGATTTTTTTACAGGGTCTCAATGGGATCCCGGAAGCATGAAAGGAGATTACAGTATTGCCCCATTATTGGTAAGTACAGGATTGGTGACTCTTGGAGCTATGCTTATAACAGTACCACTTGGAATTTTCACTGCAGCCTTTTTATCAGAGATAGCGCATCCGAAACTTAAATCAATTTTAAAACCTATCATAGAAATGCTTGCTGCAATTCCATCTGTCGCTATCGGCTTTCTCGGAATCGTGCTGGTTGGTCCATGGATTGCAGATATTTTTGGCATTCAAAACGGGTTAAATGCAATCAATGGTTCCATTTTATTGGCAGTCATGGCATTGCCTACCATCATCACAATCAGCGAAGATGCCATTAATGCCGTACCGCTAAGCCACCGGGAAGCATCTATGGCTTTAGGTGCATCTAAATGGGAAACAATTTTCAAAGTAACTATTCCTGCTTCCATGCCAGGACTGATTGCAGCGGTTATGCTTGGGCTTGGCAGGGTTCTCGGTGAGACCATGACAGTATTAATGGCAACAGGAAATGCTGCAAAAATGCCATCCGGTTTCCTCGATTCAGTTAGAACTATCACGGCCACCATTGCCATTGAAATGGGTGAAGTGCCATATCAGACTACCCATTACTTTGCCCTGTTTGCCATAGCTGTTATTTTATTCCTTATTACTTTGTCAATCAATTTGCTGGGAGAATATTTCTCAAACCGGTTAAGGCGATTTCATGCATGAAAAAGAGAAATGGCAGTTACTATCAATTCATAGTAGTTAATTAGAAATTAAATCCGACTGCAACTGATGGTTAAAAAAATGGGTTACTTATTGAACTGGGTGTTTTTCTTAGGAAGTACAATGCTGGTATGCCTGATACTTGGAACGATTCTCGTTGATATCTTTTCAAAAGGCATGTCGTCGGTTTCCTGGAGTTTCATCAGTAAATTTCCATCTGACGGGATGACTGAAGGAGGTATACTTCCGGCAATCATCGGCACGTTGATGCTCACACTTATTACAACTTTATTTTCAGTGCCTTTTGGTGTGGCTTGTGCGGTATACCTTAATGAATATGCAAAACCCTCCGCCTTAACAAATGTTATCAGGGCTTCAATTAGGAACCTGGCAGGTATCCCTTCCATAATTTATGGATTGTTCGGGCTGGCCCTGTTTGTACAATCATTGAACCTGGGCACATCTGTTTTATCAGCAGGCTTAACCCTGGGCCTGCTTTCACTGCCATACATCATAACAACAACAGAAGAAGCGCTTAAACGGATACCAAACAGCATGCGTGAAGCTACGCTTGCATTGGGTGCTACCCAATTTGAAACGGTTAAAGATGTTGTATTACCAAAAGCATTGCCAGGCATTTTAACCGGTGTTATATTAAGCATGTCCAGGGCTGCAGGTGAAACAGCCCCCATCCTGTTTACCGGTGTTGCCTTTTATATTAATGATATTACAACATCGCCCAGCCAGGAGTTCATGGCATTGCCTTATCATTTATATATGCTATCTACCCAACACCAATCAATTGAGCAGGTAAGGCCGTTGGCGTATGGAACAGCAACAGTACTGATTTCGCTGGTTTTCATACTAAATATCATCGCATTTTACATACGTTTTAAACACAGGTCACAAGATTAATATGAATGAAATTAAACTTTCAGCCAGGGATATGAATCTGTTTTTTGGTAAGAAACAGGTATTAAAAAATATAAACATTGATTTCCCCCGTAACCAGGTTACCTCCCTGATAGGCCCTTCCGGTTGCGGAAAATCAACCTTACTAAGGTCATTTAACCGGATGCACGACCTTTCACCTGATGCAAAAATTGACGGCTCTTTAAAGATAGACGACCTGGATATCTACAGCAAGGAGAATTCTGTTACGACACTGCGTAAAAAGATTGGCATGGTTTTCCAAAAACCTAACCCATTACCAAAAAGCATCTATGAAAACCTTTCCTATGGTTTGAATATACACAGGTTCCCCAAAAATGAAATACCTGATTTAATTGAAAAAGCCCTCAAAGAAAGTTACTTATGGGATGAAGTAAAGGATGAGTTAAAAAAACCTGCAGTTAAACTTTCCGGCGGGCAACAACAACGTTTGTGTATTGCCAGGACAGTAGTACTTCGCCCGGAAGTGATCTTAATGGACGAACCATGCTCAGCCCTTGATCCGATAAGTACGAATAAAATTGAAGAATTGATACTTTCTCTCAAACAAAATTATACCATCGTAATTGTAACCCATAATATGCAACAGGCACAGCGGATTTCCGACAAAGTTGCCTTTATGTACCTGGGTCAATTGATTGAACATGACAATTGCGAAAATATTTTCAAACACCCCGCTAAGGATTTAACCAGGAATTATGTGAATGGGCACTTTGGTTAACTTATAATTGGTTTCATAAATTGAACATACTCAAAATCAGTTGTTTTTACATTCAAACATTTCGTTTGCCTTAAAACCGGCAAAGACAGGTTTACGGCAAAACTTAACATTAGACATATTAACTTATTGTTAAGTTTGCATAAAAAATACCATATGGCAAAGAAAACAGAACCTACATTAACAGGAAAGAAAGGAATAAAGCAACTGGTTACCAAAAACCTGGAATCCCTTATTAATAAGCTTGACCCTTCTATGGGAGATAAAAAAATGAAGCGTAAAATTAAAAAAGCAGGGAAAATCCTCGTAAAGGGAATAAAACCCCAAAAAATATCCGAAACACCCAAAGCGAAAGATCCTGTTCCAGCCTCTTAAACTCCCTAAATAAACGTTATTCTATTAAATCAATTCTTTATTAAAATAGAAGCACACCACTGTGGAATATCCTTATTTTTTTATATATGAATTAACCTCACTTAATTACCACTTCAATCATTGAATTTTAAATATTCGGTTATAAAATAAAAAAGAGACTGGCCAATAAAGGCCAGCCTCTTTAACCAAAATTAAACCGAACGTTACTCTTTAATTATCTTAAGGCTTTTTGATACATTGCCTTGAATAACCTGAACATTATACATACCGGCAATCAAGTTGCTGCCAAACCTGAACTGCAGTTTTGCAGTACCGTTAGTTTGATATACAACCCTTCCCAACATGTCTGTAACAGTTACAGCTACTTTTTCCAGGCTGTTAAATCCATCCAGTACAAGATTGAATTCTGTTGCACTTGGGTTTGGATATGCCTGTATTTTTAATGAGCTGTTTACAGCATCATTACCTGAACCATTGATTGATTTGGTTGCAACATTCAAACCGCAACCAGATGGTCCAACGATGATACCTGAAAGTTGTCCAACACAGTTTTTAGAATCCTTAACATAACCTGTGTAGCTTCCCGGTGTAAGGTTGCTGAATATTGGACTTGCCTGGTATGTATTGCCATCAAGGCTATACATGTATGGACCAACACCGCCTGTCCTGAACAATTGAATAGAACCGTTAGTGCTGGCACAACTGCTGGCATTTACTGCAAGAGCCGTAACCACGATAGTATTTACTTCAATGGTAACATTGGTTGTTCCAAGGCAATTCTTGGCATCTTTTACAGTAACAGTATAAGAACCGGCAGCTAAACCTGTAAACAGGAAAGAAGACTGGAATGTAACTCCATCCAGGCTGTAAGTGTAAGGAGTAAATCCACCAGTTGCAGTGGCACGAATGGCACCATCATTGATACAACTGCTGGTATTATACTTAACAGCAGTTAATGAAAGTGCAACACCCTGAGCTACAGTAACCGACTGAGAACCAACACAACCTGCTGCATCTTTTACATATGCTGTATAAGAACCTGCAGGCAGGTTAAAGAACTTGTTACTTGTTTGGTAAGTCACATTGTCGAGGCTGTAAGTATAAGGAGCTATACCACCTGACCTGTAAACTTCTATGCTTCCGTCATTAGCACAGCTTGAAGCTATTCTTGCAAACGGATTAACAACAATTGGAGCGGCAACACCAATGAAAATATTGTTCTTAGTGCTTACACATCCTGCAGCATCTTTAACATAACCGGTATATGTACCTGTAGCCAATCCTGTGAAGTTATTGCTGGCCTGGTAGTTGGTTCCGTCTATACTGTATGTATAAGGTTGAACACCTGCATTTCCATAAAGGGTAATTGTACCGGTGTTGGCACATGAACTTGAAATGCTACCTGTGCTGGTTACAAATACTGCAAATGCAAACTGCACATTGATGTTAGATATAACAAAAGTGTTGAAAGCGGCATCAGTAATAGTAACACTGTAGAAACCATAATTCAGACCAGTGATTGAAGAAACGTTACCTGCAGTGAATGGAGTTTGGCCTGGTCCTGATGTACCTGTCCAGCTATATGAATATGGAGGCAAGCCACCAGTTGCAGTTACACTGATACTTCCATCATTTGAACCACCGCAAACACTCAGGTTATTTTTAACATAAGTAGCGGTAAGCGGTAATGTACCTGGTTCAGTCAGTACGATTGATGTTGTAGTAGCAGTACATCCGTTTGCATCAGTAGCAGTGAATGTGTATGTACCTGCCAGTAATCCGGTAAATACGCCGGATACAGCACCTGTAGTATTAACTGTTGTTCCTGTTGTTACAACATATGATACAGCGCCAGTTCCACCTGCAGCTGAAACGGTTATTGAACCGGTTCCGCCCTGAACAGCTATTGGAGTTGTAACAGAACCAGAAACAGTAAGAAGGGAAGGCTGGTTAACAGTTACAGCAGATGAAGTTGCTGAACATGAAGGATTAGCAATTTCCCTGGCAGTTACAGTGTAAGGTGAACCGGCAGCGTTAACAGTAAATGTATTGCCTGGCTGGTATGCACCACCGTTAAGGCGATATTCTACAGCACCGGAAGCACCAGTAGCAGTAGCAGTAAGTGTTGTTGTACCTCCATTGCATAAGATAGAACCTGCTGAAGCTGATACAGCTATTGTACAAGCAGGTGATCCTACAGTTGTATTGGCAGTTGTTGTACAACCGTTAAAATCTGTAACCTGTACTGAATAATTACCAGCCATTAATCCGGTAGCAGTAGCATTTGTTTGTCCGCCCGGAGTCCACAAATATGTATATGGAGCGGTTCCACCAGCAGCATTTGCAGTGGCAGTTCCGTCTGAACCACCTGTAGTAGTTACTGCTGTTGAACTTGCAGTAGCAGATAATACAGAAGGTTCTGTAACATTAACAGCTGAAGTTGTTGCCGTACAGTTGTTGGCATCCTGAACTGTAACAGTGTATGGTGATCCGGCTGCATTTACAGTAAATGTATTGCCAGCCTGGAATGCACCGCCATTAAGGCTGTATTGTAAAGAACCAGTTCCGCCGGTAGCGGTAACCGTTAACGTGGTTGTTCCGCCATTACATGCAATGGTACCTGCTGAAGCAGAAGCTGAAATAGCTGAAGGTTGTGAAACGTTAACCGGAGAAGAAGTTGCATTACAAGAAGGTGTAGCAACTTCCCTGGCAGTTATGGTATATGGTGAACCGGCTGCATTTACAGTAAATGTATTACCAGACTGGAATGCACCACCGTTCAGGCTATACTCGACTGCCCCTGAAGCTCCGGTTGCAGTGGCAGTAAGCGTGGTTGTTCCGCCATTACATGCAATGGTACCAGCAGAAGCTGAAACTGCAATTGAACATGCCGGGCCCTGAACAACCTCTACTGTAGAAGTAGAAGTGTTATCACCGGTAGCATCGCCGCTTGTTGCTGCACCAGAGGTAGCACAATTTGTACCGTTTGCAAAAGTGGTATTTCCGGAAATGGTGAGCGGGCCGCCCAGTACGTTGCCCTGGATGGCTATCAAAGCTGTACGGGCGGTATTTGGAGGAATCGCATCCGATCCGTTACATAACCTGATTACACCGCTTGCATTTGATATAATGGACCATCCTGCCGGCAACTGGTGACCGGAAACAGGAATGCTTACGATAGATGTAGGAACACTAATCTGGGGCCTAACCTTATTAACAGGCACAGAAACTGTGCTGCTCGTATTGGCGAGGGTAATTTCAACAAACACAGTTCCACCCAGGTTCACCTGGCCCGAATTCTGTGTTAAAACATTAAGGGAAACATTCTGTGCCTCGGCGCCCAAAAAGGAAAATGCGACTGCCAGTAACAGAATGATTGATTTAAATAGTTTCATTTTTATTATTTTTTTAAGTGATCTTAATTAATTTGATGTACTTAAACCAAGCAATGCACTGTTATTTGCATCTGTTTTATCTCCACCACTTCCAGATTCTATTGTTATACCCAGGTTCTGGTTGGTTCCGGTACTGGTTGATACTTTACGGGTTGCAATAAATCCAACAGCAGCTAATCCGCTTTTTGAAATTATTACTCCCGGTTTTGAAGTAGCATAAACGAAATTGGCATCCTGGCGGAAGAACCAGTCACCATTATTATTAGGTGTGCCGCCGAAAACATTTGAAGTACCGTTTGTACCTGACTGGTTTGTACCGGTTAACGTTAAACCAGGCACTTTGATATCCCATCCGGAAGGTTTAGCTATAGTGAGTGTTATGATTCCACTGGTAGATCCACCGCCATTTTCTGCAACGTTGGCAACAAAATCATATGTCTGGGAAGGGGTGAAGAGCGTGTTATCTATATCAACAAATGTTGTCAGATCAGCTCCAGTAGAAAGGTTGGTTGGGTCTATTACTAAAGCTCCGTCTCCGGCTGAATTTGGCCTGTAATCAGGATTAAGGAAATTCCATGCATTTACCAGCAGACTACATGTATTAACTGAATCGTTACTGTAATTAATATTATTTAAACGGGTACGCGTAGCTGCATCTTCAGCAGCCAGTGATTTTCCGGCATAAGGTGCAACCCATGTTGTTGTAAAATCACCTGCAATAATATTATTCCTGAAAACCAATGAATCCTGATCTACGTTTGCCTGTGCCAATGTACCGTCTAAACGAAGGCCTCTCCAGTTATTCATTAAAATGCTATTATATATTTTGATATCTGTATTCCTTCTTAAACGTGCACCTCTTGAAAAACCATTTGCAGATGGCTGTACGCCACTGCCGGCTGTATTACTTGCACACCTGAAAGCGCCGATTTGTGTAACATTATAAAACCTTGCGCTTGTTTTTGGCTGCAAAGCCTCGTTTGTACCGGTTGCATCATTATCAGATTCGAAACCTTCAGAAGTAGAAATAGCGGGATTATCAGATATTGCCGGATCCTTAATAGCAAGTGCATATTGTACGATTCCGCTAAAACCATTATCAGTATCAAAATCATCATCAAGGTTCTTATAAGATACCAGGTGTTTACAATTAACTGAACCGCCAAACCATTCAAAGGCATCGTCATTGTTAAAAGAAGTTTGAACATAATCAATAATAGTACCCCTTCCTACAGAACCCATAGTTAAAGCATTGATCTCATTGTTTGTAGAAAATACATACCCGCCAAACTCAAT
>CALKVC010000200.1 GCA_937996595.1 uncultured Chitinophagaceae bacterium | reverse complement strand
TGTTTGGTGCAACGCTGTCATAGCCGTTGGCTTGCATGACAAAAAACGAAATGAACTGCTCGTTACCTTTCAGTACTTCCCGACTGACCGCAAGGTCGCCAGCAAGATCAGCGAGGTTGGTTCCGGCTGGACTCGGATGACTTCGCTCTTTCGTCTGAAGGAAGATAACGGCAGGATTTTGGCTGGGGCAGGAATACCACCTGCAGTTTGTCGTCATTAGTAACCTTATATATTATTGTTTCAGGCTGCACCTGGCCAGGAACAGCCGGAGCATCCAGTTGATTCAAAAAACTAACGGCAATTTCAGTTGGCGGATATATCCAGCTAACCGGCTGGCTGAAAGTATGTATGGCGATCCTGGAAACCGGGGTTTGACTGCCCAGGTCAATGGTTGCATCCAGGTCGGTGCCTGAAAATCCGAGGAATTCGGTGGCATTTGCCAGGCCCTTTTCATTTTGCACCGCATTAACCAATGTAAATGCACCATCACCGGGGTAATTTTTTGATGGCTCTGTAGCCAGAGTTATTAATTTTCCGGTAGCTGCATTGAAAAAGAATTGCTGCCTTATTTCGGTGTTAATTTCCTTACCCAGGTGCAATTTTGCCAGGTAAACACCGGATTGCGATACTTCAACAGGTTCCTTGTATTGCTGAAATACAGAACTATGTTCCAGCCCATATTCAATCAGGGCATCCTGCTGTTTGCTTTCCAGTTTCCAGCGTACGGAGTTATGTTGAAGACCAGGCAATATGGAAGGCTTCAGGTCATAATAAGCTTTACTGAAATTTGCCTGCCACAGTTTGTATCGTTTAAATTGCTGTGGTAGCCTTTTCTCAAAATCTGCGGGATCCCTTTTTTCTTTTGGGCTCCAGAGCACTTCACTCAATGCAGCCATTCTTGGGAAGATCATATATTCCACTTTTGAGGTATTGGTTATATATTCTGTCCAAACATTTGCCTGTGCCCCCAACACATATTTTGCTTCATCAGCGTTTAGTTTTCCAGTCACGGGTTCATATGCGTACACCTGTTCAACGGGATTGTATCCGCCAAAGGTCACCGAGTCTTCTATAAGGCTTTGTTTGTGATCAAAATACAATGGATTGCCAGGAGTCATAATAACCTGGTGATCAAGTTTTGCCGCTTCAATACCGCCCTTTTCACCTCTCCAGCTCATCACAGTTGCATCAGGAGCCAGGCCACCTTCCAGTATTTCATCCCAGCCTATGATTCGCCTCCCTTTTGTGTTCAGGTATTTTTCTATGCGCCTGATAAAATAACTCTGTAACCCTTTTTCATCCTGCAGATTTTTTTCCCTGATCAATTGCTGGCAGAAGGCCGATTTTTTCCAGGCTGCTTTCGGGCATTCGTCACCACCAATATGAATATACCTGGAAGGAAAGAGACCTGTAACCTCATCGAACACATCCTGTAAAAATTGAAAAGTAAACTCCGAGGGACAGAAGACATCTTCAAATGTACCCCAGGTTTCCTGCACCAGTTTTTTCTGGCCGCTAGCCTGCAAATGAAGGCTTGACCGGGATGCCATGCCCTGCGGAATAACAGTAGGCTCATCCGGGAAACAGCTCAGTTGCGGATAGGCGGCAATGGCTGCACTGCAATGGCCGGGCATTTCAATTTCGGGTATAACCGTGATGTACCTTGCTGCGGCATAAGCCACAATATCTTTCACCTGCTCCTGCGTATAATACCCACCGTAATGTTCATTATCGTTGCCATTACCGGGATACCGCCCTACCAGGCTGCCGTTTCGCCATGCACCAACTTCGGTCAGTTTAGGATATTTCTTAATTTCCAAACGCCAGCCCTGGTCGTCTGTAAGGTGCCAGTGAAACGTATTCAGTTTATGCAGGGCGAGGTAATCTATATATTTCTTAATAAAATCTACGGGCATGAAATGACGGGCCACATCAAGGTGCATACCCCTGTACCCGAATCGAGGCTCATCATTTATTTCCAGGTAAGGTACGTCAAGGGCCTGCTGCCTTTCAACCGGCAGCAATTGAATCAGGGTCTGTACAGCATAAAAAACCCCTTCTTCATTATCGCCGCCAATATAAATCCCTTTGGGGCCGGCTTTCATGATATAGGCCCCTTTAATTGGATGATCCAGTCGTTCGTAATTCAGGAATATGGCATTGGGGCCATTTTCCTTTTTGGCCACCTGCAAGCTAAAACCATAGTAACGCTGCAGGTAATTATTCAGGTATGCCGCAATTCCTTCCAGGCCCGATCCCTGCAATACGATGCGGGTATGCTTATCCAAATAGGCGGTGCCCTCCAGCATTTTCATTCCTGAAGGTTTTGGAATGATGCTGATATTTTCCTGTGCAGATGACTGTAAGGCTATTAATAAGCTGATCAGTAAAATGGCTCTTTTCATTCTCCGGAATTGTGGTTTTCTACATTAATACCTGTCAAAATTAACGAATGTTGCATGGCTGGAATAATATCACATTCACACCGGAAAGCTCCGGTATTTTTTAGTGCAATGAAAATCCCCGTTTTAAGTACAGCAAAAAATCGTGTCCTGAAATCCCAATGCGTACTTTAAAGAATCTTTAGCAAAACCGGTATCAGCAATGTATTAACTTTATATGCATGAGGCTCCTATTAATTTTGGCACTGATCATAACAAACGGGCTTTATGCCCAGGATGTTCAGGGTTACCGTTTAACAGTAACGGACGGGGCTCATATTCCCGCTTCCTATACACATTCAACTGCTGACATTGCCGGTTATTTCAACACCCATTATCAACCAGGCATTGACAGGCTTTCAGCCATCTATTCCTGGGTTACCAGCAATATCGCCTATGATACCGACAGCATGTATGTGATCAATAATCATAAAGATCCCGAAGCCAGGATTACTGAAGCACTCAGAAGAAGAAAAGGCGTATGTGAGAATTTTGCAGCTGTATTCAATGACATTGCGGTTAAATCCGGTTTCATAAGCAATATCGTAAACGGATATACGAAACAGGCAGGCAGCATCGACCGGAACGGGCATAGCTGGTGTGCCGTTAAGCTGGATGGCAACTGGTTATTTTGCGACCCTACCTGGGATGAAGGCACCCGGGAGGCAAAAAAATGGTTCCTGGTAGCGCCGGATATTTTCATTGAATCACATATGCCTTTCGATCCTATGTGGCAGTTGCTCGGGTACCGGGTAAGCCATAAGGAATTTTACCAGGGAGTCCCCTTTCAGCAGCACAGGAAGCAAACCGTTAACGATGCCGATTCAATTGAAGCCTGGCACAAACTCACCAGGGTTGAACAACTTGAATCGGCTGCTGAAAGAATAGAACAGGCCGGGATCTATAATGAACTGATACGGAACAACCTTCGTTTTACCAGGATGCAGGCTGGAATCATACGCGAAGAGGCGGACATGAACCTGTACAATGAAGCAGTATGTGATTTCAATGAGGCCAATAAGGCCGTCAATGAACTGGTGCAATACCGCAACGACCATTTCATACCGGAAAAACCGGAAGAGGAACTAATAAGCCTGCTTGCCACCGCAGCATCCAGGATCAATGCTTCCTTTAACAAGCTGCATTTGCTGGAGCGATCGGAAAATAACTACCAGTATGACCCGGGATTACTGAAAAACAGGCTGGAAACGCTTTCACGAAAAATGGAAGCTCAGGAAAATTTTGTAAGAAGTTATTATTCAACCAAGGTAACGGAAAGGGATAACCTATTTTACAAATGACAGCAGTCAATGGGTTATGATTTCGCCTTCATCCTGGCAATTGTATTATTTGCCTCTATCAGTTTGAGCTTTAATGAATACAGTTCCGGCTGCGCCGACTTGAGCATGGCTTCTGTTTCCTCATTACTTTTTTGAAGCAACAGAATGTCGGAATCCATCTGTTTGTTACGCATCAGGGATGCTTCCAGGCGTTTGATCAGTTCTGCTTCCCGCTGGTAAAACAGTTCCGTTTCCCTTTGCAAACGCTCTTTGCCTAATTTTTCCCTTTCCAGGAACCCTTCCGTATCCTGCTGTTCTTTTTTCTGTTTCGCCAATGCCCTGGAACGAATAAACCAGGCTGCCGCGAACCCTGTCAGTAAACCGGAAAACAAAAATATCAGTGATTGTGTCAATGGAATAAC
Organism: uncultured Chitinophagaceae bacterium; assembly: GCA_937996595.1. Taxonomy (GTDB): domain Bacteria; phylum Bacteroidota; class Bacteroidia; order Chitinophagales; family Chitinophagaceae; genus Ferruginibacter. The sequence goes on along the minus strand of CALKVC010000200.1, from coordinate 8,119 downwards.
TTTTCTAATCGGGCTGCAAATTATTTCAATTTGAACATTATTCAGGTATTATTTACCCACGCAGTCAATGAATTGGAACCTAAAAGCGATTTGCAGGTTATATTAAATAAATCTGCCAGTTATTCACATTATTTATCAACTTTTGAACAAATTCAACAAATATGGCTTAATTCTTGTTATTACTACAAGTATATTTAAAATAATATCCTTATTTTAGGTCAGTTTCAAATCCATCTTACATGAAAAAAGCAATTAACGTAACAGCTAACCTGTATGATCCCGGGTTATTAAAAAGCCTGGTAGAAAAATTAGCTTCTTCACAATCAGATTTCGGATATCACGAAGACCCTGTTCCGGAAAACTGGAATGCCCTGAAAACCTGTTGCACCATGGCCCATGTAATGGGTACATTCTCTATACAGAATGATGGTACCGAGAAGCAACAAAATGTTCCTTTTACCAGTTGTTTCCTGTTCACTTGCATAAAGGAAAAATACGGTCTATTCAATCTTGAATGGAGTTCCTCCCTTTCCTGATTCATTTTTTGTTTTACTGTACTGATACCTGCCTGTACAGGCATGATTATGTATGCATAAGCCACTGATAAATATGTAATACAACCCTTCATGGGAAAACAACCCTGTTTTCCTTTTTAACCCTTTTATACAATTTCACTAAGCAACGTTTACGAACTTATAATACATGAAGTGGACGGTATTGGAGTTGAACCAACGACCTCTACGATGTCAACATAGCGCTCTAACCAACTGAGCTAACCGTCCGGCTTACCTGCTATGATACCGTTTGGCAGTACATTCAATAAGCTGTCTTTTCCAAATCAATTACTCACTTAAATCCCATTTTACTTTACAAATACCATTGACTATATTTACAGGGTTAGATTATATTAATCTTTCTGCTACCGGCTTATACGGACCACTAACCTAAATCAAGCACAGTAAAAAGATTAAGAAACAATGCACTTCACTTTTTCATCTGCCCGGGTTGCCAGGAAACTGTACTTGCTGTTTTGTATACTTTTCATACAAATCCAGGCAAGTTCACAATCGGCCATCAAGGGTATTATCAAGTCTGTAAACGGGCAACCGCTATCTCATACAAGTATACAACTTTATACAAAAAGCAGCAATCAGCCGGTTAAATCAACAGAATCGTTACAGGATGGAACTTACCATATAGAAGGTATTGAACCGGGACAATATTACCTGCAATTTTCTTTGGTTGGATTTGAAACTCAAAAAACTGCTTCATTTCCATTATTGCAAAATGTTACTGTAAAAGATGCGGGAATACAATACCTGAAGCAAAACAGTAAACAGTTAGCCGATGTAATAATTGTTTCAAAGAAAAGCCTGGTAGAACAAAAAACAGACAGGCTGGTGATTAATGTAGCCGGAAGCATCACATCTGCAGGCAGCACTGCCTTAGAAGTACTGGAGCGCTCGCCCGGCGTAACCGTAAACAGGCAGGATAACAGCATTGCATTATCCGGTAAAAGCGGCGTTGTTATTATGATCAACGGGAGAATGAACTACATGACTCCGGAAGCAGCCATCCAGATGCTGAACGGTTTGAGTGCAAATGCTATAGAAAAAATAGAACTGTTAAGTACCCCACCTTCTAACCTCGATGCAGAAGGCAATGCGGGATATATAAACATCATTTTAAAGAAAAATGAAAATGAAGGATGGAATGGCTATTATGCCGGTACGTTGGGATATGGCTGGAGCAGCAGCGGCAAAGGTGAAACAGGCAATGCCAGTATCAATATCAATTACAGGAAAAAGAAATGGTACTTTTTTTCAGATTACAGTTACCTGCGTTTTGCACAATCCACTGAACTGGTGGAAGACAGGAACATCCTATTAAATGGGAACTACCTGTTTTCAACAGCCACCACCGATTTCGCCCCGCTAAAAAATAACCATAATGCGAGGCTTGGTTTTGATTACCAGTATTCAAAAAAAATATCAGTGAGCGGTTTGCTTTCGGGATATGTTAACAGGGAAACCTGGAATATGCAGGTAATGTCAACGCTTGCTCCCATGGGCATACCAGATACATTCATCTATATACGTTCAAAACAGGACGACCAGTGGCAACACCTGGGCGCCAACCTTGGTTTTCAGTACAAACCGGGTGATAATGAAACATTCAGCATCAGCGCCGATTACCTCCATTATAATAACAATAGCCCGGTAACATATGATAATGACTGGAAAGACAAGTACCAGGCCCCCATCAGGAAACAATTAATCAGGAGTTCAAAAGAAACGCCCATATCCATTGCAGTAGGCAAAGCCGATTATGCACGCAATATCGGCCAAAGTATAAAAATGGAAACGGGCATCAAATATGTTTATTCCAGGTTCAGCAATAACATTGAGCTGGAAACCCTAACCGGGAACAACTGGGTGAAAGACCCGGAACTAACGGCTAAGTATAAACTAAAAGAATCCATTACCGCGGCATATATCTCTGTTGAAATGAAGATGAACAAGAAAATAACAGCGAAGGCGGGCATAAGGTATGAATATACACGTTCTAACCTGGGAACAGATTCCATTGCAGGCATTGTAGACCGGAAATACGGACAATTTTTCCCAAGCCTGTTCATGTCGTATGCAATCAGTGATAAATCTACCATAGGAATATCATACAGCAGGCGCATCACGAGGCCCAGTTTTAATCAACTGGCACCGTTCATTGTATTCTCCGACCCATATACCTTTTTTGCCGGAAACCCTGCTTTGCAGCCCGGCATATCAAACAATGTTAAAACAGATTACCGGAATAAAAACCTGCTGGTCACCTGCCAGTATTCGCATGAAGACAGTACCATTGTCCGGTTCCAGTCTAGGGTACAACCGGGTACCAACAGGCAGTATAATATTAGTGAAAACCTGAAAAATCAGAAAATTGCTTCTGTCACTATAGGCGGCTCATTCAATGCCTGTAAATGGTGGACAATGTATATAAATGGTGCAGGCATATGGCAGGAAGTGCAGGCATATAACAACGGTTACCTGAATACGTTTAACCAGCATAGTTTTACGGCTTCAACAACACAGACTTTTACGTTACCCGCCAAATACAGCATAGAGATTTCGGGAAATTATAATTCAGGAAGGTTATGGGGTATTTTCAGGACAAAACCATTTGGTGCTGTAAACGCCGGCTTGCAAAAGAAGTTCAGCAAAAACAACAGCAAACTCAGCCTTGGTTTCGATAATATCTTCAATACGCTGGTATACCGGTACCATGTTGATCTGCCTGAACAAAACCAGCAATTCAACAGGGTTTGGCAATGGGCGCAACCAACCATCAAACTATCATGGACATCTTCGCTGGGCAACCAGAAAATGAAAGCGGCAGCAAAAAAAATACCAGGGGCAGACGAAGAACGCAGCAGGGTTGATTAATAACAGTTACCCATACATGCAGATGTATAACGAAAATATCCCGGTAATGCCATTCTGATAACATCAAAACATATTTTTATGCAGCCTTCATTGACCGCCCATACCAAAAGAATAGAATCCATCGATATATTACGTGGCATTGCCATGATTATCATGGCGCTTGACCATGTACGGGATTATTTTCATGTAACGGCAAATATCGACGACCCGCTGAACCTGGATACCACTACCCCGCTGCTGTTCTTCACACGCTGGGTAACGCATTTCTGCGCTCCCGTTTTTGTTTTTTTATCGGGTACGTCCATTTACCTGCAAAGCCAGCGGAAAACAAAAAAAGAACTCAGTTCCTTTTTAATCAAACGCGGTCTATGGCTCATCTTCGCTGAATTCTTCATCATTTCCCTGGCCTGGACCTTTGACCCCTTTTATCACCTATTCCCCATGCAGGTTATCTGGGCCATTGGTATCAGCATGGTAATACTGGGACTGCTCATTCATCTTCCCTTCCGGGTAATTCTAATTACAGGAATTGTAATTGTAGCCGGGCATAATCTGCTTGATATCCCTGAATCTGAACCCGGTTTCAAAGCAGGGTTTTGGTGGAACTTGTTCCATTCCGGTTTTTTCAAACTGTATTCATATGCCCCCAACCGGTATATAATGATGGTTTATCCATTCGTTGCATGGACCGGCGTAATGATGCTGGGCTATTGTGCAGGAATAATATATACTGCCAGGTATTCAGCCATGCAAAGAAGAAAGATATTAAGAACCCTTGGGTTTGGGCTGATCGGCCTGTTTATTATACTCAGGTTTATAAACAGCTATGGAGATCCGTTTACCTGGAGCACACAAAAAAACGGGCTATACACTTTCCTTTCATTTATCAAAGTACACAAATATCCACCTTCGCTTTTGTACTTATGTATCATGATAGGCCCGGCTTTGCTGCTATTATCAGTAATGGAGAAAATAAAAAACAGGCTTACAGACATCATGGTTATATTCGGCCGAACGGCTTTTTTTTATTACATCATCCATATTTACCTGATACACCTGCTTGCCGTTGTCGCTTTTTTCATCCGGGGGAACCATACAGTACAGGATGCATTGGAATCTGTACGGCAGGTGCCTTTCCTGTTTGTTATGCCGGGTGAAGGGGTTGGACTATTAATGGTATATGTAGTATGGGCCTTTGTAATCGTATTACTGTACCCGCTTTGCAAGTGGTATGATAAATATAAAACAGGGCATAAGGAAAAATGGTGGCTGAGTTATATTTAATTTCATAATGTACATTACTTATCAGGTTTGTTTTATCATATAAAAAATTGCCCAATTACCGGTAACCGGTTTAAAATTCACAAAGCAATATGACCAATAACAAGGGAGATGAAGGATTAAAACGTGTAATAGGCGTTCCCGGGCTTGCGCTTTCCATCGTAAATGGAGTTATTGGCTCTGGTATTTTTGTATTACCGGCCATAGTAGGAATGGCTTTAGGGGCATTTGGCATTTTTGGATATATCTTTTGCGGGATCATGCTGGCTGCCATCATGCTTTGCTATGCAGAAATCGGTAGCAAGGTAACCTGCAGCGGGGGCTCTTATGCTTATGTGGAAGCAGCTTTTGGTGATTTTCCGGGTTACGTAGTAAACTGGCTATACTTTTTTGGATGGAGCGTGCTGGGCAGTGCTGCTGTCATTAATATCCTAGTAGATTCGCTGGCAGTCTTATTTCCTGCATTACAAAACCCGTCAATGCGGGCAGTTATCATTTGTACGCTCATTGGTTTGATGGTTATGATTAACATACGCGGGGTTAAGCAAAGTATATGGCTGGTGAAAATAATTGCCATCATTAAATTATTACCATTACTCGGTATCATCGTTTTTGGTTTCCCTAAAATAAATACAGCTAATCTCCAATGGGAACAATTACCATCACTCAAAAAATTTGGTGAAACCGCTTTTATTTTATTTTATGCCTTTGCAGGTTTTGAAACCTGCCTTTGTGTGGGCGGGGAGTTTAAAAATCCCAAACGAACCGTTCCGCTGGGTATTTTTCTTGGAGGATTAATCATTTTGATCATTTACCTATTATTACAAACAATAACACAGGGCATTCTTGGAACAGATATTGCCGGGTTTAAAGAAGCCCCGCTCGCTGCCGTGGCAGAAAAAATTGCAGGCCCCGTGGCTACTACGGTTCTGTTGTTTACCGCTGCCATTTCCTGTTTCGGAAATGTAAGTGCCGATATTATGGCAACGCCACGTTCGTTATTTGCAGCCGCAAATAATGGCCTGTTTCCAAAATTTCTTGCAAAAGTTCATCCTACATTTGCCACTCCCCACCTCGCAATAATAATCTATGGCTTATTAATACTTGTTTTTTCCATATCAGGCGGATTTAAACAATTAGCCATTTTAGCCAGCGCTGCCATCCTGCTCATCTACCTGTCGGTGATTTTATCAACCATCCGGCTGCGACTGAATAAAAAGTATACCGATGAAAATACATTCAGGGCCCCCGGCGGACTTGGTTTCCCGATTATCGGCATCATTTCCATCATTTGGCTGCTCAGCAGTTTAAGCAAATGGGAAATCCTTTCTACGCTTATATTTTTAGTGGCTGTTAGCTTACTTTATGTTTTATCAAAGCAATTCGGGAAAAATAAGCGGGCACATGAAAGTATCTATCCAATGTCAAAGGGAAAAGAGCCATCAAAAAACTAACCTGTAAGAGATCTGTTCAACAGTATCCTGAAACGAATGATACATGCATAACCAGTTGTAAAAAATATTTATTTTTCAGCGCCTATAAAGCACCTATAAAGAATACCGATAAAAGTAAGCAGGTATGGCACCTTGCATAAACCCAAAAAACATCCTTATTTCAATTATGGAATGCAAAAAGCCCGAAAAAGATTTATAACTTCCTGTCTAAATTCAAACTATATGATACAATTGCCTTCATTAAAAGCAATGGGAGTAACATGCTTCTGTATGTTCGTTTTTGCCTGTTCAAAAGCCCAGCAAAACAACAGCACTGTAAACCAGGCTGCAGAAAAAGTGCATATCGGTGCCATGCTGGATTCCTTTAACCGGGCTGCAGCAAAAGCTGATTTCAACGCCTATTTTAATTTTTATACGGAGGATGCCATTTTTACCGGAACAGATGCAACAGAAAGATGGGACAAGCCTGCTTTCATGGCCTGGGCAAAACCCATTTTCAAAAGAGGGCGTGCATGGAATTTTACATCACTGGAAAGGCATATTTATTTTGATAATACTGGAACGCTTGCCTGGTTTGATGAATTGCTGAACACGGAAATGAAGCTCTGCAGAGGATCGGGAGTAATGGTGAAAGAAGGAAACAACTGGAAACTAAAACAATATATCCTTTCTGCCACGGTTCCCAATGATAAACTAGACTCTGTAATTATAATGAAAGCAACTCAGGAGGATTCAATCATTAACAAATTATCGGGCAAAAAACAATAGCAAATCAATCCGGAGATTGTCACTAATGGGAATTAAGAAATGCTTGAACATTAAATATGGTAAGCAAATAAGATCAAACTATGGCATAGCTGCTGGAAACCATATTGCTTTGGTTGATACCTGTTATGAAAAAGTGAAACAATCATTCAATTGCAGGCTGATAGGCCCGGTAACCCTGAAGAATAAGGCCAATGAAGTAATGATTTATGAAGTACTGAATTAATGACAGGAATCATCAGCGAATGATCCTGAATCCATCAAACCGTGTGTCCGGCTCTTCACTTATGATCACATCAGTAACCATGGCCCTTTCCGGCCCCCGCCTGCACCAGTTTATGAATACATCCAGTTGTGCCTCATTTCCTGATACCATGGCTTCAACATGGCCGTCAGCAGTATTCCTCACCCAACCGGTTATACCTGCTGCACCTGCAGCCTCTTTCGCCCTTGCCCGATAAAATACACCCTGCACTTTACCTTTTATGATCAAACGCTTAACCGGCATACTTATTTAATTTTTTTAAAGGTAGGCAGATTGTTTTTGATTGATTAGTGGTTTACTAAAGTTACCAATAAAAAAACGGGCGCACACACGCCCGTTTTTATCAACCCTCTCTTTTTAAAATAATTCTAATTCATTACCAGTTCCTCGCGATTTGCTTCCTTCTTCTTATCCAATTTCCTTCCAATTACATACCCGCCTGCTGCACCTATTACCGCTCCTATCACTGCACCCGCACCACGGTTCTTTCCATTAATGACCGCTCCTCCAATTGCTCCGGCTGCTCCGCCGATAGCTGCACCTTTAGCAGCATCACTCCATCCTTTCTTTTTAGTTACCTTTTCATTATTACCTGTTGTTGCGGTTTCCTCTTTTGCAGGAACAACTTCCGGTACAGTATTTACCGTTTCCTGCTTTGGCTGATTAGCTGTTTCATTTTTCGTTGCCGTTTCTTCCTGTTTTGTGGCCGGCAGATGATCAGCATCATTACTAATTTCCATATTAGGTTGTGAACCTGCCTTTCCGTTACTTTCCTTTTTCGCCTTTTTTACCGCAGGTTTATATTCAACATCAGGAATACCGGTTTCACCAATATCTGTACTGGCATTGCTGATAGAATTTTCTGCCGTATGCACCGGTACCATTTCTGTTTTTAAAACCAGGGGTTCGCT
>CALKVC010000199.1 GCA_937996595.1 uncultured Chitinophagaceae bacterium | reverse complement strand
AGATCTACACAGGCGAAGACACTCTTTCCCTACACGACGCTCTTCCGATCTAGGTAAAAGGAGCCCGGTTATTGAACATCTGCATCCTGAACAAAGGGTTGCAGCAAGGAATATGATACATTATTTATCTCTGCGTAATGAAGATATCAGGGAGTTGCAGGACCAATTGCATATTCATGGGCTGTCATCCCTGGCCAGTTCAGAAAGCCATATTCACAGGCAAGTGCAGGCAATATTGGAACGGCTGGGCAAAAAGTTTGAGACAGATCAGCTTGATTCCTGTACTTACGAATTCAGCCAACAGCAGATGCAGCAGAAAAGCAGGTTGCTTTTTGGCGAGAAAAGCGATTTGATCGTTCCAAACATCATGGTCACTTTTGATGCCTCTTTTGCAGGAAACTATGCGTTGATAAAAAACTTCCTGCTAAACGGGATGAATGTAGCGAGAATCAATTGTGCACATGATGATGAAGAAACCTGGGCAAAAATGATTCAACAAATTAAAAGGGCTATACGGCATACCGGGTTGAACTGTAAAATATATATGGACCTGGCCGGTCCCAAGATTAGGACAATATTGATTGGCAAAGGAGCCGGAAAAGGCAAAGTGAAAATTAAGGAAGGGGAATTGATATGGCTGGCTGAAAACAGCCAGGGGATAGAAGACGGATCTATAGTGGTAAGCCCCAATGAGAAAGGGATAATTCCAATGCTAAGGAAGGGAGAAAGGGTATTTTTTGATGACGGTACCATTAAATGTGTTGTTGAGTCGGTGCACAAGAAACATGTTTCTCTTCGTGTTGTACGCATATCGTCAGCAAAGCAACAGTTAAAGGCCGGAAAAGGGATAAATTTTCCTGATTCCGAAATTACGGTTCAGCCACTAACAGAATTTGATAAAGCATGCCTGCCGTTTATTTGTAATCATGCAGACCTGGTTGGTTACTCTTTTATTAGAAATGCATCAGACCTGGATACGTTACAGTTGGAACTGGGGAAAATATCAAAGGATCCTCCCAGCATAATCATTAAAATTGAAACGCCGGAAGCAGTAAAAAACCTGCCATTTTTATTGTTATCGGGAATGAAACAGAAAGTTTTTGGGCTAATGATTGCCCGCGGTGACCTGGCAGTGGAAATAGGGTTTGAAAGGATGGGCGAAATACAGGAGGAGATACTTTGGATATGTGAAGCGGCCCATGTACCTGTTATTTGGGCCACACAGGTACTTGAATCCCTGAATAAGTCCGGGTTGGCTACACGTTCTGAGATCACCGACGCCTCACATGCAGCAATGGCAGAATGCGTGATGATAAACAAAGGAGAACATACTATTGAAGTTATTGAAACGTTGAAAGATATTTTGCAGCGTACCGGCGGTCATCATATTAAGAAAAGGTTCACTTTCCGGCCTTTAAGCATTGCCGAAAGGTTCATAGATGGGAATTGATTTTTGAATGATTGCATTCGCATACAGGTTTATTTAGAGAATTGCAATTATATCATATGACAGGATGCTATTTAACTATTGCTAAACACCGAATTAAAATTCCTTTTACTGAATTCATAGTTTAATTCAGGATTTTACTATTATTTATAAAAAGCTGTAATCACTGAATTTCATGTACTTAAGCTTAACTGATTAAAGATTTCTATTACCACTCATATCACATTTTAATCCATTCATGACAATTTTATGACACAGGCTTTTTAAGGTCATTACTTTTGTGCCCAATCTGTAAAATATGAACAAGATGAAAAAGATCGTAGTTATTATTCTCTCTTTAGTGCTGGCTAACCAGTTAACCTTAGCACAAAAAATTTCCGGTTTGGTAAAAGACCACCAGGATAAACCATTGTCAAACGCTTCTATCATGTTAAAGAAGCAATCTGACTCAGTGTTAAAAAAACTCGCCGTTTCCAACAAATCCGGAAAGTATGAATTTGAAAACATACCTGCAGGAAAGTATTTTGTTGCTGTGTCTCATATTGGATCCGTTACCCAGCAGTCTGAACCGTTTGAAGTTACCGGTGCTGCTGATATTACCATACCGGAATTGAAACTGGCTAAGGCATCCGGGGATTTAAAAGCAGTTGTAGTAACATCACAGAAACCCATGATTGAAGTTAAGGCGGATAAGACCGTATTGAATGTGGAAGGAAGCATAAACGCTGTTGGACAGGATGCGCTTGAATTACTGCGAAAGGCTCCGGGCGTGCTGCTGGATAAGGATGAGAATATAAGCCTCAGCGGAAAAAATGGCGTTCAGGTTTATGTAGATGGAAAACCTACTCCGTTATCAGGTGCCGATCTTACCGCATACCTAAAGACGATACAGTCATCGCAGGTAGAAGCTGTTGAAATCATCACCAACCCGTCTGCAAAATACGATGCAGCCGGTAATGCCGGCATCATCAATATAAGGTTGAAGAAAAACAAATCATTTGGCACAAACGGTTCTGTAAATGCAGGATATGCGGTTGGGTATTTTCCCAAATACAATGGAAGCATTTCATTGAACCACCGCAATAAGAAAGTGAATATCTTCAGCAGTTATAATTACAATAGGAACCGTACAGAAAACAACTTTGACCTGTACCGCGAGCAACTGGATACCTTGTTTGACCAACGCTCCAAAATGTCGAACAGAAATGAAGGGCATGGGTTTAAGGCAGGTATTGATTATTTTGCCGACAAGAAAAATACGATTGGCTTTATGGTAAACGGTAATTTTTCTGATAACAATTTCGGAAATAATTCCCGTACCGATATTATCTATATGCCCACAGGTATCAAAGACAGGGTATTGGTAGCCGATAACAGCAGCAAATCTTCCAGGAATAATGCCAACTTCAATCTTAATTACCGGTATGCAGAAACAGGCGGAAAAGAACTGAACATAGATGCAGATTATGGATTGTTCAGGATTAAAAGCGACCAGTTACAACCCAATTATTATTTTGACCCTTCCGGCGGGTCATTAAATAACTTCATATACAATATGCTTGCACCAACCGATATAGATATCTTAAGCCTGAAAGCGGATTATGAACAGAATTTCAAGAAGGGAAGGCTTGGCTTTGGTGGCAAGGTTTCTTATGTGAAAAGCGGAAACGATTTCCAGCGGTTTAATGTGTATACAAACAGCAAAGTACTGGATACCCTGCGCAGCAACGAATTCATCTATACAGAAAACATCAATGCATTATACGTAAACTATAACAGGCAGTTTAAAGGATTCATGATACAGGCAGGCCTGCGTATGGAAAACCTGAACAGCGAAGGACGCAGTAACGGATATAAACAGGTTAACGGAAATTATGTTTCCTATGATTCATCGTTTACGAGGCATTATACGGATTTCTTCCCCAGTGCAGCCATCACCTTTAACAAGAAACCAACCATGCAGTGGGGGTTAAGTTACAGCCGTCGTATAGACAGGCCTGCTTACCAGGACCTGAACCCGTTTGAATTCAAACTGGACGAATATACTTTTCAGAAAGGGAATACGCAGTTAAGGCCGCAGTACACGAATGTGTTCAGCCTTACCAATACATACAAGTATAAGCTTACCACCACATTATCATACAGCCATGTGAATGATGTATTTACCCAATTGGTTGATACAGCAGAACGCTCAAAAAGTTTCATTACCAAAAAGAACCTGGCAAAACAGGATATCGTAAGCCTTAATATCAGTTACCCGTTCCAATACAAATGGTACAGCATGTTTGCAAACCTTAACGGGTATTATTCGCATTACCAGGCCAATTTTGGAACCGGGCGTACGGTTGACCTGGATGTAACGGCATTTAATATTTATATGCAGCATGCAGCCAAACTGGGTAAGGGCTTCACGGCTGAACTGAGCGGGTTTTATAATTCACCTTCTATTTGGGGAGGTACATTTAAAAGCATTGAAATGTGGAGCATAGACGGAGGCATACAGAAATCTTTGTGGAAGAACAAGGCCAACCTGAAACTGTCTGTTAGTGATATTTTCCACACACTTAGGTTTTCAGGATACAGCAGGTTTGCCGGCCAGTATGTAAGGGCCAGTGGAGGATTTGAAAGTACCCAGTTTAAAGTGAACTTCACTTACCGTTTCGGAAATACCCAGGTAAAAGCAGCCCGCCAGCGCAAGACTGCAGCGGATGATGAATCTAAAAGGGTTGGTAACCAGGGAGGCGGGTTGAGTAATTGATCTGACAGTGTCGGTTATATATAATCTGAATAAGGGTTTGGCTTATAGCTAAACCCTTATCTATTTGTACAAATAAAATCATATTTGTATGTAAAGGGCTATATGTTTGGTAGCAGCCATCTCACGAGAAGTTTATAATCACTTCATTTTGTTTTACAGTAAAAATTACAATCGTTCGCAATGTGAAAGCCACTTTTTTGCCACTGCTCGTTTCAGCAGGAATCCAGTCAATACTTTTTTTGATGCAACGAATTACTTCGCTTTCCATTCCATATCCGCAATTTGAATCAGCTCCTATTTCCTGGAGTTTACCATCTTGTCTCACTATAAACCGAATCATCACCTTATAAGTACCAGGAGTTGCTTTATTTGCAATCGGAATTTTGATGTTAATGTTGGAGCGAAGGAAATCTTGCCAGGCATTTTTACCGCCAGGAAATTCCGGTAGCTTGTTAACGGCGGGAAGATGAACTGATGCACCGTTAAAATCAGCAGTAATATCCATTGATTTTTTGGAGCTATCAATAGTAAAACTTTGTGCACGAATTAAAGTAGGGGTTCCTAAAATTGATATCAATAATAAAAATCTAATCGATTCTTTTTTCATTTTAGAATAGTTTTATAGAAACTGCTAACACGCCAGTGCCTGGTCAAGATCATTTAAGATATCGTTTATATTTTCAATGCCCGTACTCAGCCTGATCAGCCCGTCGGTAATGCCAGACAATTCCCTTTCTTCTTTGCTGATACCGCGGTGGCTCATGCTGGCAGGATGTGAAACGAGTGTGTCTACAGTACCCAGTGAAATGGCCCGTACACACATCTGTAACCTGTCAATAAACCGGATGCCAGCTTCCAGCCCGCCTTTTAATTCAAAACTCATCAGGGCACCGGGATGCTTCATCTGTTTTTTGGAGATAAGGTAACCGGGATGGTCCGTAAGCCCGTTATAATTCACCTGTGCCACACCGTTATGCTTACTGAGGAAACCGGCAACAGCTTCCGCATTGCTGCAATGCCTGTCCATCCTCAGTTCCAAAGTCTTCATGCCGTTCAGTAACAGGAATGCGTCGAAAGGGTTGCTGTTGCCGCCCAATAATACATGCCATTTCCAGGCAACCGTTTTCATGAATTCAAGATCCCTTCCCAGCAGCACGCCACCGATGGATGTGCCATGCCCGTTTAGGAATTTGGTGGTTGAGTGAATAACAAAATCAATGTTATACCTGAATGGCTGCTGCAGGTAAGGTGTAGCGAACGTATTGTCTACCGAAACAACCAACCCGTACTTTTTAGCAATTGATGCAGATGTTTCAATATCTATACATTGTATGGTTGGGTTTGCAGGTGTTTCTATATGCAGCATCCTGATACCGGGGTTCTTCTTAATGCAATCTTCCAGTTTACCCGGATCGCTGAGGTCTGCTATCATCGTATTAATTCCGGCACCGGCCAGTACTTTTTGAAACAGTTCCTGGGTACCGCCGTACAGCGAAAAATGCGACAGGATGATATCTCCTGCTTTCAGGTTGCTCAGGAAAAGGGTGGCCATGGCCGCTTGCCCACTGGCATGTATAATCGCTTTTAAAGCTAATGGGTTTCCTTGTTCATCTTTTATACCAAACGACTCCAGCGCTTCAATGGTTTGTTCGGCTGCGGTAAATGTAGGGTTGCCCCAGCGGCTGTAAATCCGGCTTTTATCTTCACCGGCAAAACGTTCCATACCCTGCAACGCTGAATCAAAAGTGAATGTTGAACTGGCATAAATGGGTGTAAGATGCGCAAAAGACTGGTTTTCATGCGTGGCACTGTGAATAGCTACTGAACTGATACCGGTGAGTGGTAGTTTTTTATTTTTCATACTGTTAACTTAACATAATACTGTGTTCAAAAATAAGGTAATTGTACATCACATAACGGGATGTATAAGCAATCAGCTTCTTAAGGTTTACCACTAATGAATCAGGCATTTTAAGTAATTTTATTCTTCCGGGAAAATGATCCAGTATTTAGATCCTTAAATAAAGCATATGAAATTAACATCATTCAGGCAATTGCTGATAATAGCATTCATTTGTAGTATACCTTTTCAATCTATGGCATGGGGAGTTCTGGGCCACCGTATTATCGGAGAGATTGCTGATAGTTATCTTACCAAGAAGGCAAAGCGGGAAGTATATAAGATACTTGGGAATGAAACGATTGCCATGAGCAGTAACTGGGCCGATTTTATCAAATCAAACCCGGCATATAACTACCTGTACAACTGGCATTTTATAAACCTGGAAGGCGGGTTAACCGAAGAACAGGTGCATGCATACCTGGATAAAGACACGGTTACAGATGTATACACAAAAATCAATTTCCTGGAAAAGGCTTTACAAAACAAAAACCTGTTGCAGGAAGAGAAAGTGCTTTACCTGCGGCTATTGATACACCTGGTGGGTGATGTGCATCAACCATTACATGTAGGACGGCCGCAGGATCTTGGCGGTAATAAAGTAAGGGTATTATGGTTCAGGGATTCTGTAAACCTGCACCAGGTATGGGACGAAAAGCTGGTTAATTTCCAGCAATTGAGTTACACTGAATTTGCTGCAGCCATCAATCATACTACTAAAGAGAAAAGGATTGAATGGCAGCAGGAACCGGTGAGCACCTGGGTGTACCAGTCGTACCAATATGCAGAAAAAATTTATGGCGACATTAAAAACCCCAACCAGAAACTGGATTATAAATATAATTATGATTACCTCGATATCATGAACAGCCAGTTATTAAAGGGAGGCGTTCGGCTGGCAGGTTTACTGAACAGGATCTTCGGTTAATGAAGCCGGTTTATTCGTTTATTTCAAACAGGAAAACCTGAGATTTTTGAATGGGGTTGAAATTGTTATCTGCCACCAGTAACAATGATTTTTTTCCATTCGGCAATACAGGCCCGAAACATATCCCTTCTACGTTATCAATATACCTTCCCGTTTCATCCATATTGAATAATAATTTTTTCCGGGCAGCATTGAATAAAATACCCGATTGGAGTGAAGGCACTTTACTGATATCTGTTGCCTCAGATAAATCAGCGATATACAGTTTTACGGCACAGGCAAGCCTTCCGGTAGAAAAGGACCTTTCAATCACCAGCAGTTTATCATCACCCATAAACAGGATATCAGGTACTCCATTGATCATGTAGGCATCCGGGGGATCTGGCCTGTATGCCACCGGGTCTAACGGATAGGCATATTGTTTCGTGTTTATCCCGGTTTTTACATCAAATTTCATGATGCGGATATATGCATTGCTATTAGTTGTATCAGCCCTGGGGCCGTCATCATACAAAGGTTCTTCCACGTTTACAAATAATGAAGCATAGTTGTCGGCAAAACTCATCCCTTCCAGTACGCTGTTTTGCCTGGGCCCTTTTATTCCGGGGTTCATATACAGGTTTGCCGGTATTTGAAAATGACCGGTATATTTACCGGTTGTATCAATGATATGTACCGTTGGGTTTGATAGCACCACTTGTTTATCCTTTACAATCCTTTCTCCTTCGTTGCTCCATACAAGTGTATTGCTTACCGGGTTAAACCGGATGGCTTCCGGGTCCGGGGTGTGTTGCGGATCTTTTTTATTATTGGGAAATGTTGTGCCATCCTGTTGAAGCAGGTAGTTAACAGAAACAAATACGATACTATCTATGCCGGATTGTGAAACAAATATCTTAGCCGTATAAAAACGAGCCGGGTTGATGGCACTCCGGTCGTCGCAGATTAAATAATACAGACCATTCTTACTGTCATAATCAATGCCTGATAGTCCGCCAACCGTTGTGTTTTTAAAACTCAGCCCATACGGTATATCATATTGTCCCAGCAACCTGATAGAATTCATTGTTGAAACAGGTTGAACCCGGATGGCTTTTTTGGTGGAACTGCAAGAAACAAGCAAACAGCTAAGGAATAAGATCGGGAGCCTGGTTAACCGGTAAAATCGCATATAAGAAATTGTAAGTAAAGGTAAGTGTTGAAAATTCAACAGGATATGCCTTTTAATACATGAATGGGGAATTGGGACATAAAAAAACCCCATTCTTGCGGAACAGGGATTTTTAAAGGACATTAATCTTTGGGGGCTTTATGTAAAGATATTGAATGTGATATCAGATTTCTGAAGGGTATACTCCTGTATTTTTATTTTTAATCAGGCAATATCAGAAGTTTCCTTCCCATGTAAAATCCTATAATTTATTTCATGTTTATTGAACCGGAACATATTCCTGAAATAGTTCATGCCTGTCTTTTCTGCCATTCCGGGATTTTTCATCGTGTGCCGTTCATTTATAGCCTGCTTGTTTTTTTTGCCTGCATATGGATTAATAAATGGTATCCTGATTTCAAAGAATCCCAGAATTAATACCAGCATGGCCAGCCCGGTTAGGATAATCATAGTAATCATAGATCTGGATTTTTTTCTTGCATAGTAATTATACCAATAAACGAGCCATTTTCGCAAAAAATTGCAGTATTTAGAACATTATTATTGTTTAGTATATATACCAACCTATTTTTCTATAAAAAATTTTTAAAAATCGCAAAAAATCTGGATGGTTTATACGCAAAGTTCTTAACTGAAATACTGATTTTACTGCTGGAAGCATGAAAAAACCATCCAAACGGATGGTTAGAAATGATAATGTACGGATTTATTTCCTTTGAAAAAGTTTGAGCAATTGTAATATTTATGAGACATTTTTTTAGGCTAATTAGTTGCATTCATCCTAAAAAAAA
Source organism: uncultured Chitinophagaceae bacterium (assembly GCA_937996595.1). GTDB lineage: Bacteria > Bacteroidota > Bacteroidia > Chitinophagales > Chitinophagaceae > Ferruginibacter. Next base: position 37,729 of record CALKVC010000199.1, on the reverse strand, counting down.
ACCGGATCAGCCGGGTAAAATCACTTAACTGAAGTAAAGTACCTTCCAATAACAGGCAGTTTGGGTAATTCTTTCTTTTCTACAGATGCTATAAACCAGCCATAAGCAAATACAAGCAGGGTTGCTGAAATGAGATTCATGTAAGTGTTTGTATATAAAGCATTTATACCTTTATGTATTAAAAATATCAAAACTACGATTACTATATAGGCCAATAATTTTTTCCAGGCATATGGTATGCGATAGTGTTTCTGCCCCCAAATAAATGATACCGTCATCATGCATCCATAGCTTAAAAATGTTGCCCAGGCGCAGGCCATATAGCTGAAATAAGGTATAAACAGGTAGTTGAATAAAAGGGTTATTGCTGCTCCAATCAGGGTAATCCAGGCGCCATATATAGTTTTGTCGGTTAGTTTATACCATACCGATAAGTTATAATAAATTCCCAAAAACATATTGGCCAGTAATAAAACCGGTACTACTTTAAGGCCTACCCAAAAACCAGGGTTCATAATAAAATATTTCCAGATATCCAGGTACAGCGCTACCACCAGGAACATCAGTGTAATCGTTATTACAAAAAATTTCATCACCCTGGCATAGGTACGTTGCGGGTTTGAGCCGTCTGCCTGCTTAAAGAAAAAGGGTTCTGCCCCCATACGGAATGCCTGAATGAACAAACTAATGAGAATAGAAAGTTTATAACAGGCGCTATAAATACCCACTTCATTTTTTGCTGCTTCTATGCTGCTAACAGGTGCCCACCAGTTTAGCATGATGCGGTCGAAAGTTTCATTGATCATCCCACCCAACCCGGCAATAATGAGGGGAAGCGAATAAACCATCATTTTTTTCCAGGTCTTTGTATCAAATTTCCAGCTGAAAGAGAATAATTCCTTGTAAAGCAACAACAGGGTACAGGCCGAAGCAATCATGTTAGCGATGATCACATATCCAACAGCATAATCTTTTTTATAAAAATTACTGATAAAACTGTCCGGGTTACGGGCCAGTATTTTCGGGCAAACAGAAATAAAGAAGTAGGTAAGTGCAATGGTAATGAGGATTCCCATCAGCCTGATAAATGCAAATTTCTTTGGTTTCCCCAGTTGCCTGAGCCTGGCGAATGGTAAGGTAGAAAGCGTATCAAGTGCAATGATGATGGCGCTATAGCTGATAAATTCCGGGTGTTCACGAAGGTTTAGCCAATCCGCCACCTGGTTACCCGATAATAGCAGCAATGCTGTTAATAGAAGGGTAGAACTGAATATGGATATGCTGGCCGTACTGTAAATATTACCTTTTTCTGATTCCTGCCTGCTGAAACGGAAATAGGCTGTTTCAATTCCATAAGTGAATATCACATTCAGAAATGGTATGGCAGCATATACAAGGCTCATCTCGCCATAACCGGGGCCAGACAAAGTTGCGGTAAGATAGGGCGTGAGCAGGTAGTTTAAAAAACGGGCAGCTATTGAACTAGCCCCATACCAAACTGTTTGACCTGCCAGGTTTTTTATATTACTCAAATTGCTGCCTTATTTTTATTCAAATGTACCAGTATAATTTATTTTTTCAGATACCAAATTTATGAGATGCAGCAGGATTTATGGCTGATAGTAAAATTACCCTTAACAGTTTATAGATGCAATATTCATTGCATGTATTCGTTTATGCATATGAGGTAGTAAATATCTCTAATCCGTACCCTAAATACTTTTTGCCAGATGAATTATTACAAAATGGCATTATGGCTTGCTATTGCCAGTATTGTACTGTTGCTGATCATATTGTTTTCTGCTGCTGGATATGAGTTTTTCCTTTGGAAAAAATCGATCTTCAACGCAGGGGTGCTATTCCTCTACCTGTTATCGGCATGGATTTCGGCTTTGCTTGCACTGGCATTCAATTATATTCATGCTGAAAATCTTTTTGTAGAAGATTACGAACAGGTGCCAAGGCGCAGAAAATATTTCCCTGCATTGCTTACTTTACCATCCGTGTGTTCATTTCTCTGGTTTTGTTACGAATGTTACCTCGGTATCCGTGCATATTAATGTTTGTCGAAACCGGGATTAATCACATTGTTGCTTCCATCCGGCGTATACCGAAGATCACGGGTGAAACTGCTGTCGGTAAGGGTGTATATGAAATAAACAAGCTGGTTTTTTTCAAGGTTTGTGAGTTGGATGCGGTTTCTGAGTGAACTGTCAAGGGTTGGCTGTTCTGTTGCTATGCCGCTCCTGTAATGTTCAATCACCTGTGGTATGCTGTAAATTCTTCCATCGTGCATGTATGGGAAAGTGCGTTGTGCATTCCGGAGGCTCGGCACCATGAATTTGAGTGAATCACTGCTTTTGCGGGTTATCTTTTGCCTGCCTATATCATTAAACCTGTTCAAACTGAGCCCGTTATTCCGGAAACTGAAATCTGTGAAGAAAGGTTCAGGGTGGCAGCCGGCACATTTTGATTTAAAAACCATATAACCTTTTTCTTCAAAAGGCGTGAATGTTTCTTCCCCTCTTTTTACCTTATCGTATTTGCTGTTGGCGCTGATAAGGGTTCCGGTAAACTGGGCGATTGCTTTCAGCATGCGCTGGCTGTTGATAGTGGCATCTCCAAAAGCCGCTTTGAACATGCGCTTATAGGAAGTATCCGCCTTTAGTTTATTTATAACATTTTCAAGGGTTTCACCCATTTCATTGGGTGCGGTGAGTGGCGATAAGGGCTGTACTTCTATGTGATTGATGCCGCCATCCCAATGCATATAGGGTTTCCATGCCAGGTTGAATAATCCGGGTGCATTCCTGGTGCTGAGCGTGTTGTTTACACCATGGCTAAGGTCGTGGTCAAAAGTGGCAAATGCCGCAAATTGCTGGTGGCAACTGGCACAGCTTACTTCGCCGTCCCTGCTCAGTTTACCATCGTAAAACAATCTTTTTCCAAGCCTGAAACCCTGTTCTGTAAGTTTATTATTGGCATATATATCGGATGCCGGCTTTGGCCATCCGGGCGGTATCTTCAATTCCAGCGGTGTTGGGGCATATACTCCATAACCTTCATCGGTAGACGAACCGGTTAGCAGCAACAGCACCATTGCCGTTATAATGGCTGTTATCGTAATTCTTATCTTCAGTTTGCCTTGTGTATTTCTTTTATTGAAAAAAGTCCCGGGAAATTCCCGGCCACTTTTAGCGCCGGCTCGCCGGTTACCATGCACATGGGAAGCTCGGCAATCCTGATATCGTTCTTGTCATGCCAGTAGTTATCCAGGTTCATTTCCAACAGCAGTTCTGTTGTTTCCCCGGGATTAATAACCAGCGATTGAGGCTGTTTAACATCGAGGCTAATATAAGTGGTCACGTTGTCTGCACCTTTATATCCGCCAATATGATGTTCAATCCGTTGGAGGTCGGCAGTGGATGCGGTTGAATACCCTTCCAGTTTGAACATGATATAACCGCTGTTCCATGTCCAGAACATCCCTTTCATGGGATCAAGTGCACCATCCTGGGCGCCGCTGCAGTTCCTGGCGCTGTCTACCCCCAGCAGGAAACCGATTGTATGATACCTGCCGGCATCCGTATTAATTAAAATGCTGGTTTCTCCTGCGTTTTCATCTACGAGGTAGCTGTCGTTCCATGTGTTCGTTTTGCCGTTACCGGTAGTAACGGCGATATGGCTGATATAATATTTCAGTTTACTTATACTGTATTTTTCGCCAAAAAAATTACTGTACAAGGAGTCGGTTAAAACAACCGGTTTCCCATTGGCTGTGTTTATAAAACGTATCAATAATGTTCCTTGTCCTTTTTCGGAAATGCCGGCCTGGGAAAAGGCGCTGGTAATTGCCAGCATAAACACCGATACGACCAGTAGAAGCCGGTATCCGCAAATGGTATGTTCAGCTTTGGGTTTCATGAGGGGAGACTTTTTTTCTGTCTTTTTTTATTTCGCCGGCTATTTTTTTTGCGGAAAGCCTTTTTTCTTTTGATGCGCCGGTTGCTTTGGTGGGTTTTCGTTTTTTCCTGATCACCAGCGCCTGGGTAATCAATAAATTAATCTTTTTAATCACCAGCGCTTTATTGTCCTGTTGGGTCCTGGCCGCCTGGCTTTTAACCTGGAGGATTCCGTCATTATTTATCCGGTTATGCAATGCCGTTTTGATCCTTTCTTTTTCTTCTTCATTGAATAAAGCTGATAAATCGATATGCCAGTTTCCTTCCACCATGGTTTCTACTTTATTTACATGCTGGCCGCCCTTTCCGCCGCTTCTGGCAGTTTTAAACTTTATTTCCCTGGATACATCGGTCATTTACCCAAAATTACCAATAAAAGCATGGAATTTGATGCGTTTAAACCTATTAGTAAGGTTAATATTTCGGTAAGAACGAAAAATTTTACATTTTTGCATGAAACGAGGCAATAATATGTTGAAAGGGATCTATCATTCACTTACTGAGCGGAAAAGGCAGCATAAGAAGTCGTTTGCAGTGCTGGTAGACCCTGATAAGGTAAACGATAGCAACCTGGATGAACTGGTATCCTTGGCGGTAGAAGCCGGTGTTGATTATTTTTTTGTTGGAGGCAGCCTGGTTATTTCCAATTACCTGGATGAAGCAGTTCAGCTTATCAAAAGGAATTGCGATATCCCGGTGATCCTTTTTCCCGGAAGCCCTTCACAGGTTAGCAGGTATGCCGATGCGTTATTATATCTTTCCCTTATCAGCGGGCGTAACCCCGAACTGTTAATTGGGCAACACGTGATTTCTGCCCCTGTTGTAAAACAAAGCGGACTGGAAATTATGCCTACCGGTTATATGGTTATTGACGGTGGGGCACCCACAACCGTTTCATATATCAGCAATGCAAGCCCATTACCGGCCGATAAGAATGAGATTGCCATGTGTACAGCCATGGCGGGAGAGATGCTGGGCATGAAACTGATTTATATGGATGCAGGCAGTGGCGCTAAAAGACCTGTTTCAGAATCAATGATTGAAAAAGTAGCTTCCTGCATAGATATCCCGTTGATTATTGGAGGCGGTATCGTTAATCCGGAAAAAGCTTACCTGAATTGCAAAGCCGGTGCCGATGTAATTGTTGTTGGCAATGCCATTGAAAAAGATGCATCCCTGATTAAAGAAATTGCGGCTGCTATAAAAAGTGTACCGGTGAAGTTGTAGTTTGAGGTTTGTAGTTTGAGGTTTGTGGTTTGAAGTTCATATATCACACTACATAAATCACATATCTTAAATCTTAGATCATACATCACACTACATAAATCACATATCTTAAATCTTAGATCATACATCACACATCATAAATCATACATCATAAATCATACATCTTAGCTCACACATCATTCTTTTACCTCAACCCTTGATGGCGTATCTTTTCCGCTGATGATTGAATGGCTGCTGATGGCAATTGCTTTTATAATTTCTGCCATATTTTTCAAATCCAGGGTTTCAGTTTCATCTTCAGTTGTATGATAATAAGGCTCACTGTCCATTTTGGAAGTGCTGATGGTATGGGCCGGAACACCCAATGCGGCAAGGGTGGCATTGTCTGACCGGTAAAACAGGTTTTGTTTGGGATATGGATCGGCTTCAAAGCGGAATTCAGAGCCGGTTAAATTTTTTTGAAGGATGCTTCCGAAATCAGTTTTTTCATAGCCGGTGATATAGGCGCTGTTCAATCCCCATTTGCTTTCTGTTCCAATCATTTCAATGTTGAACATGGCCACTACTTTTTTGGCGTCAAGCTGGCTGCTGAAATACCTGCTGCCATAGCCGCCCGATTCTTCTGCTGTAAATGCCGTGAAAATGATTGTGCGTTCATTGTTATTCTGTTTGGCGAAATGTTTTGCCAGCATGATCACAGCCGCCGTTCCCGAAGCATCGTCGTTGGCGCCGTTATAGATGGAATCTGATGCGGCATTCGGTTTGCCTACACCCAGGTGATCGTAATGCGCAGAAAATATGACATATTCATCTTTTTTTGATTTTCCGGGCAGCAGGCCAACCACATTAAACAGCGGGTTTTCGGTTATCTCGTGTTTCACCTCAAATACGTATGTTGAAGGAAGTTCATCATGCAATACAAATATCACCTGGAAACCTGTTTTAAAATTATCCCTTTTAAACCTTTTCAGCCTGTTAAATTCAGCCGCATGAAAACTGCTTATCACTACAACCTGGTTTATTTTTTCCTGCATGATACTGGCAGCCCGGGCCATCAGTTTTGCGCCGGTATCAATGCTAACCAGTTTGTAGCCGGAATGTTCATTTATCTTCAGGTATGGTTCAGTGGTTATAGCTATGATATTGTTTTCAGCAATCGGTTTTTCATTAATTGTGCCGGAAGCGGATATGAATTTTGCCCTGGTAACAGAGAAGGGCTGCCTGAATCCGTTAGCTCCGTTAAAGAACTGCAGGCCGGCCTTGCTGAATTCAGCATCAATGAAAGAGGCCGCTTTATCAATTTCCGGGCTGAACGTTTTTCTGCCCCGCATATCATCGGCAGCCAGTATATTGATGATCCGTGCAGCTTCATCCTGGTTAACAGCGGTATTTACTGGCTGTGCCAATGAAAAAGTGCTGCTGATGAGCAGCACTTGTATACAGAAGACTATTTTCATTTAATATGATTGTGAATGTAAATAAACCGGTTTTAGAAGTTACAGGCTCATCATTTCTTTGAATTTTACGGCCTGCCTTCTGCTCACTTCTATTTTTTCCCCTCCTTTCAGGTCGAGCAGCAACCCGCCGTTGAAATAGGGTTCAACTTTGTCAATCATCCTGAGGTTTACGATATGTTTCCGGTTTGCCCTGAAAAACACACGGTCGTCAAGCCTTTCTTCCAGTGCATTCAATGATTTAAGGATAAGTGGTTTGTTGGTAGAGAAGAACACTTTTGCGTAGTTGCCAACGCTTTCGAATAAACGAACTTCAGACAGCTTCACAAACCAGCAGCGTTCTCCGTCTTTTACAAACACCTGGTCGTTTTCACTCAGTAAACCCCGGTTAACAGAAGCAAGTGTTGCTGCCATTTCTTTTTGTTCTGCCTGCTGCAGTTTATGTAATGCATCAGCCAGCCTTTTTGGTTCAACCGGTTTCATCAGGTAATCCAGTGCGTTCACCTCAAATGCTTTTAAGGCGAATTCATCATATGCTGTGGTAAATATCACGTGTGGTGCTTTGTCAAGTTCCAGCAGCATGTCGAAACCAGTTTTCCCCGGCATTTGGATATCCAGGAAAATAAGGTCGGGCGACAGGTTTTCAATCTTGTCAATACCTTCTGCAGCATTGGCTGCTTCGCCAATCACTTCCACTTCAGGAAAATCCTGTAATAGTTTCTTCAATTCATTTCTTGCCAGTCTTTCGTCGTCAATGATCAGGGCTTTGTGCATTTCTGAATTTTTTTATGTTATAGAATGTTTGCTACGGGCATGGTGATCTTTGATTCAACCATACCGTCTTCAATCTCGCGTATATTGAACTGGGCTTTTCCCTGGTATAAGAGTAACAAACGGTCACGCGTACTCTTAATACCAAAACCTTCCTCTTTGAGGGTTGAATAGCCGTTCAGTTTACCTGTATTCTGTACAACCAGTTCGTGATGGTTTAACCTGAAATCTGAAGCGATGCGTATCAGGCCACCGTCAATTCTTTTGCTTATTCCGTGCTTGATGGCATTTTCAACCAGTGTTTGCAGCATCATGGGAGGAATGGGCTGGTTCAGGGTATCTTCATCAATATCAATTTCTATCCGCAGCCGTTCTTCAAAGCGCATATGTTCGAGCGCCAGGTAATCTTTTACGATATTCAGTTCCTGCTGCAGCGGCACTGTTTCCATATTTTCGGCCTGCATGCTGCTGCGCAGGATATTGCTCAGTTCGGTGATAGCCGTTCTTGCACGCTCAGGATTTTCATCCACCAATGCACGGATACTGTTAAGTGCATTGAATATGAAATGCGGGTTGATATGTGATTTGATCGTTTGCAGTTCAAGCGATTTCACCATGGCTTCCAGCCTGAACGTATCCAGTTGCTGTTTCCGGTTCCGTTCCACATAGTGATAAATGTAATAAATCATGTTCCAGAAAAGGATGATCCACATGGCATTGAAACTGCTCAGGAACAACCTTTCCCATTGAGCAAACTTCTGCAGCCTTTCCGGATTGTAACCTATCAGGTGGTCTACGGTTTCAGATACTGCTCCAAATAAGATGGAAAAAATGATAGTGAGTAATACCAGGTAAAAAACCTGGTTCTTTACAGGTTTTTCCATCACTTTTAAAAAATGGATGGTATACCGCATGGTATGGGTAACAAGAATACCAAGCAGGCAGGTGAGCACCAGGCTGGCCAGGTAAAGATGATCAGGTTTTCCAAAGGTAGAAACAAAGAACAGGCTGATGGCAATGTTGATTGACCAGCCAATGATCTGGCACCACCAATATGTGGATATTTTCTTTAACATGTATGATAAAGTTAATACACCTGAATCAAAGGATTGCAGGCGTTTTGATTAATGGTGAAATGCTGTTGTAAAAGGCATGCTGCTCAATGGTTGTATACATTTCACATTGAAATGAGTTCTTTGTTTAAAACGATATGGTAAAACATATTAATCAGTAAAGCCTGAAATACCTTCATGATTATTTAAACTAAATATGTTTAGTTTTACAAAACAGTTTATCCGGTGCTATGGCTAATCCAAATTTAAATACAAATAAGGAAATGATGCAACCTGCTGATGCGGTTTTTGAAAACAGCATCAGGCCTTCTCTCATAGATGAATTCAGCGGGCAGCCTCAATTGATAGAGAATATCAGCATTTTCATAAAAGCGTCAAAAATGAGGGGGGAAGCGCTGGACCATATCCTTTTTCATGGCCCGCCGGGTTTGGGTAAAACCACTTTGTCCAGGATAGTTGCCAATGAGATGGGTGTAAAGATAAAGGAAACATCCGGCCCTGTTATTGAAAAGCCCGGCGACCTGGCCGGGTTGCTTACAAACCTGGAACCCAATGATGTATTGTTCATTGATGAAATACACCGCTTAAGTACGGTTGTGGAAGAGTATCTGTATGCGGCCATGGAAGATTACCGGATAGATATCATGATAGACAGCGGTCCCAACGCAAGAAGTGTACAACTTACCCTTAATCCATTTACATTAATTGGTGCTACCACCCGCAGTGGCCTGTTAACGGCGCCATTATTATCGAGGTTTGGCATTAAAGCCAGGCTGGAATATTATGATGCAGATACATTGAAGCATATCCTGTTACGCAGTGCAGGCATCCTTAATACAAGGATAACCAGTGATGCGGCTGCAGAAATTTCCAGGAGGAGCCGCGGTACGCCAAGGATAGCCAATGGCTTATTGAGAAGGGTAAGGGATTTTGCACAGGTGATAGGTAACGGTGTGATTGACATGAACATAACCGAACATTCCTTACGGGCTCTTAACGTTGACCAGCACGGGCTGGATGAAATGGATAACCGTATACTGTCTGCCATCATTGACAAATTCAAAGGAGGTCCGGTTGGTATCACTACGATTGCAACGGCTGTTGGTGAGGAAGCCGGTACACTGGAGGAAGTGTATGAACCTTTCCTGATAAAAGAAGGGTTTTTGCAAAGGACTTCCCGCGGCCGCGAAGCTACGGCGAAAGCATATGAGCATTTAGGCAGGAAACAACGTGATTCTGGGATGGCAGGAGATTTGTTTGCATCATTGTGATGGAGAGAATACTGAACGAGGGATAAGAAATAAGAAATAAGAAATAAGAAATAAGAAATGCTGAACAAGGAATGAATAGACAGTAGTAAAAAGAAAAAAGGAACTACAAATAAGGAAGCATTTATCACTTCTTTATTCATAATTCCTTATTCCTTATTTCTTATTCGATATTCCTCACTCCTGTACCACCAGCCTGAAACCGTTTCCGTGAATATTCACGATCTCCAGTTTGCTGTCTTCTTTCAGGTATTTGCGTAATTTGGCGATATACACGTCCATGCTCCGGCCGTTGAAATAAGTATCGCTGCCCCAGATTCTTTTCAGGGCCGCTTCACGTGGCAAGAGGTCATTTTTATATTCAGCAAGCATTTTAAGCAGCTCGTTTTCTTTCGGAGAAAGCGTTTGTACCTTACCGTTAACACTCAGTTCCCTGAGGCGGGGGTTGAAATGGTAGATACCCAGGTCAAATTCGGCATTCACTTCTTCGCGGTGCATCTCTTCGTTCCTTTTCAGGATGGCTTTTATCTTATGAAGAAGCACTTCACTGTCGAAGGGTTTGGTTATATAGTCATCAGCGCCCAGTTTATAGCCTTGAATGATGTCGTCTTTCATGGTTTTTGCACTCAGGAAAAACAGCGGCACATCGGGGTTGATATCCCTGATTTCTTCCGCAACGGTGAAACCGTCCATGTTCGGCATCATCACATCCAGCAGGCAGATGTCGAATTTTTCTCTTTGAAAGGCTGCTAACCCCAAACGACCGTCCCTTTCAAGGGTAACATCGTAATCATTCAGTTCCAGGTAATTCTTTAATACCATACCCAGGTTGGTATCGTCTTCGCAAAGTAAAATTTTTGGTTTAGCTTCCATGTCTTTAAGTTTAATTACAAATAAAATTAATTCATTTATCATTAAGCCGATACGGTACCTATTATTTTGTTAAATAATGAAACGGTTCCTGGGCAGTTTACATCTTTTTCCTGTAAAATTTTTTATCAGTAAGTGTTTTAAGAAAGGCGACCAGGTCTTTTTTTTCCCTTGCGGTTAGGCCCAGCGGTTTTAATAATGCCTTATCGGTATTTTCTGCATTTGAAACAAACCTGGATGGTTCATTGTAATATTCAACTACATCTTCCAGGGTGGCAAACATGCCGTTATGCATATAAGGGGCAGTAACAGCCACATTCCTCAAGCCGGGCGTTTTAAACTTTCCCAGGTCAGTTTTTTCACGGGAGATAAGTATCCTGCCGCTGTCATTCAGGTCTTCGCCGTTAAATAACCCGATATTTTTAAAATCATCGTTGGTGAAATCTTCCATGAAATGGCAATCGAAACATTTTGCTTTGCTGCCAATGAACAATAACCTGCCTCTTTCTTCAGAAGCATTTAAGTTCTTAATATTATTGCTCCAGTCGTCAAATTTGCTGTCTACCGTTTCCAGTGTTTTTTCAAACGCGGCAAATGCGGCTGCCAGGTTTTTTTCGGTAACCGGCTGGTTGAATATTTTTTTAAATAATTGCCGGTAAATGGGATTTTTATTAAGCCTTTTTATAGCTTCTTCAATAGGAAGGCCCATTTCATCGGGGTTTTTTATAGGCATCAACGACTGTTCTTCCAGCGATGAAGCCCTGCCATCCCAGAAAAAATATGGCCGGTTCTTCATATTAAGTACTGAGGGTGTATTCCTTTTGGTTGGAATCCCGTTAATACCGATGCTGAATGCCACCGTATCTGCAAATGCATATGAGGGAATATGGCAACTGGCACAGCTTACAGTAGAATCAAGGGATAATATTTTTTCGGAGAATAGTTTTTTCCCTAATGCTTCTTTTGTGTTTATTTTTTTTGATTGGTCATTGAATCCGGCACTGACTAACAGGATAAAAGCAGATAAACTGGCAATAAAAAGAAATATCTTTCTCATTACTGCAAAGTTACAGGTGAAATGGGTTTCCTGGTTTTATATTTATGGAGTATCGAAACAGGACTGACAATGGCTTTTTAAAATGCCGGGAAGACGTTGAACAAATCATGTCAATTATCCACGCAATGCTTCCGGGATTATAATAAGAATGTTTGTGTATACGTAATAAAAAAACCGGAAAGCAGGAGAGTGCTTCAATTGTTTTACGCACACCAGCTTCCCGGTTGATAAATAATATCCTTATGGTTATTTAATTAAAATCGGATGCGGAAACGCCTTCATTTATTTTCATGTCTGCATACATGATGGTGAATTCCTGTCCGCCTGCATTCCTGGTTATTTCTGTTGGCAGCAGGATATTGCCGGCTTTCTTATAATTTTTGTATTCAATGGTTGTGGCAATATCTTCCTTACCTTGTTTTGAAGTAGTTTCTTCTTTTAATAAGAGCCCTGTTTTGGCTGAATATTCCTGTACCGATAACCGGCCGCTTGGCATTACGATCTTTAGCCGGTATGTTGTTTCTTCACCAATTTTTCCGCTTCCCAGGTATTCTGTTTTATAGTCAGGACCAATATAAAATAACTGGGGAATGGGACCCTTGTCATCCTGTGATTCCTTAATTTCTGCTTCACTGAGGTCAACTTTCTGAGGGCCCTGCTGCTGGTAACCTCTTGTTCCGTCGAATGAAAATTTCATCACGGTCATTTCACCCATCTTTAATTCAGTGACATGTTTATTGGGGGCCATCAGCTTATCGGTACCATTAAATGTCCTTCCCATCATTTCAAGGCTGATGGTTGAGGATATGCTGTTTACTTTTTTCACTTCTTCTTTTCCCCCGATCGCTTTCAGGTAATCTTCAATGATATTGTAAGCAGAAACTTTGTCGGTGGTTTTTGACGTTTCTTCTGTTTTTATTTCAGCCGGCTTTTCAATTACCGGATCAGCGTATTTATCGTATTTCTTTATTGGATAACCCAGTCGCGCCAGGTTGGGTATTATTTTTGAACCGTTGCCCACAATAACAATCCTGGCGTTGTTTTCGCTGAAATAATTTTTTGAAACCCTTTTTATATCATCCCTGGAAACGAGGTTGATCTTTTGCAGATACGTCCTGTAAAAGTCTTTTGGTAAATTATTGATCAGTATATTGGATGCATATGATGCAGTGATGGCGGGGTTTTCCATCCGTAAGGCGAAAATGCCGTTATAAACAGATTTTGCCATGCTTAATTCCTCATCCGTGAATTTGCCATCTCGCATATTAAGTATTTCCCGCATGATTTCTGCCAGGGCGCTGTCGGCTTTATCTGTCCTTACCGCGGTAGAAACCTGGAACAGGTTCTGGAACCGGCCGCTGCCCAGGCTGGATGATGCATCATAGGTGAATCCATGCTTTTCACGCACATTCATATACAGCTTGCTTTCAGCACCGCCGCCTAATATATGGTTTGCCAGCAGCAGGGCGTGATAATCTGAACCGTTCATGGGGTTACTAACGAGATTGCCTACACGCATTTCTGCCTGTACTGCAGTTGGTACATCTACAAAACCTATTTCGGTTTTAGCCGGGTTTTGTGCATCGGCAATAACCGGTAAAGAAAGCTTTTCCCCGGTCCATTTTCCAAAAGCTTTTTCAGCTATTGTTTTTGCTGCGGCCGGAGTTATGTCTCCCACAAATGTGAGGTATGAACGGGAAGGTGTAATATATTTCTTATAGGCCATCTTTATGTCATCCAGTGTGATGTTATTCACACTTTCCTGTGTGGTAAACTCGCCAAGGGCTGTTGTTTTACCATAACTTAATGCATCATAAACCCGGTCGGCAATCGTCCTGGCGCTTTTTTCACCGGTCTTTAACCCGGTAATGGTTTGTGTTTGCAGTTTTTTAAATGATGCTTCTGGAAAAGCCGGGTTTTTGAGTGCATCCGCCATCAGCATAAATGCTTTTTCAAAATACCTGGTAAGGGCAACCGCAGAACCACCGGCTGAATTCAGGCTAACATCAGCTCCAATGATATCAACAGATTCATCAAATTTGTCTTTTGGCATATTGGTGGTGCCTTCTTCCAGCATCTGGCCCATGAGGCTCATAACACCGGCTTTATCACCCTCTTTAACAGGCCCCATATCTATATTCAGTATGGCCCGTACTTTGGGTACTTTGTGGTTTTCAACAACCAGTACTGTCATACCGTTTGGCATATTGAATATCACCGGGTCTTTAAGGGTAATTACCGGTGCCGGTCCGCCTACCGGCCTTTTTGACCGGTCGATTTTACCTTGTGCAAAGGAATGTTGGAAAGTGAACAATGTTAATGCTATGATTAGTAATTTTTTCATTTGCTGTTTTTTTATTCAATGAAATAAAGTGATTTTCTGGAAAAGAAGAATGTTACTTTTTGGGGAGGTAGTAAAGCAGCACCCGTTGGTTTTTGTTCAGGTATTTTTTTGCTGCCATGCGTATATCCTCGCGGGTTACCTTCCTGATCTTATCCAGTGCTTCATTGGCATAATTTATATTCTTATAAAAAGTATAACCGCTTGCCAGGTTCTCGGCTACTTTTATCATGCGGTTATTATTATCCAGGTAATCATTTTCAAATTGGTTTTGCAGCTTGGTAAATTCCTGTTCGCTGATCAGGTCGGTTTGCAGTTTTGCAATCTCTTCATCTATGTTTTTGAGCAGGGTATCCGGCTCTGTATTGTTGTTTGGTATGGCATATAAAATATATGCTCCATAATCTTCCATGCTGTTATTGAAAGAGCCTACCTGGAGAGCATTCTTTTTTTCATCTACCATTTTCTTATATAGACGGCTGCTCTTTCCGGTGCTTAAAACTGATGAAATCATTTCCATAGCCGTGTTTTCATCGCTTGTCATGCCGGGAATCCGGTATCCGGCCATAATAGCGGGAATCTGGATATTGCTGTCATAGGCAGTGTCTACAATTTCTTTAGTGATCGGTTCTTCAACAAATGTTGATTTAACGATGGGGGTGCCGGGAGGGATATCTGCAAAATAGCTCTCAACCAGCAATTTTGTTTTTGCTATGTCAATATCACCTGCAATTGCCAGCACGGCATTAGCCGGTGTATAGAATTTCTTAAAGAAATCCTGGAATTCACCCAGGCTTGCAGCATCCAGGTCGGCCATACTGCCTATCGGTATCCAGCGGTAAGGGTGTTTGGTAAACAACCTTTTCCTTATTTCACCCAGAAAGTTACCATAAGGCTGGTTATCATACCGCAGCCTTTTCTCTTCCTTTACCACTTCATTTTGCGTTTTAACGCCTATTTCGTTGATCACCGGGTGCAGCATCCTTTCACTTTCCAGCCAAAGGCCGGTTTCCAGTTGGTTTGAGGGGAATAATTCAAAATAATAGGTACGGTCAACAGACGTATTGGCATTGTTAATTCCGCCATTGGCGCTAACGATGTTCTGGAATTCCCCTTTTTTAATATTGGCAGTACCTTCAAACAGCAGGTGTTCAAAAAAATGTGCAAAACCGGTTCGGTTTGGCTGTTCATCCTTGCTCCCCACATGGTACATAACGGATACGGCTACCACCGGGGCGGATTTATCCTGGTGAAGGATCACCTGTAAACCATTTTTTAATTTGTACTCAGTATATTCAATCTTTTGGGCTGTAACCGGGATGGTTGCAACTGCCAGCAATGCGTAAATAAATCCTTTTTTCATTTTTATCAATTTGAGGATGCAAAAATAACTACGAATCGCTTTACATGGAGAAATCCGGGTGCTTATTGATAAGCGGTCATATTTTACCGCAAAAGCTTGTTTACGGGTGGTATATGGTGGATGTGCAATAAGTTGATATGGAAGGTTGAACCGTTTTATAAAACATATAACTTTGATTCTGCAACTGGCCGCATGGCAGTTAACCCAACGAGGGGTTGTAATAATATAGAAAATAATAAATTTCAGCATTATGTCAGATAAGGAAACTTTTATACAGGCGATTAAAACCGGTTATAGTTTTAAAGGAGAGTCTGTTCAGATTGGTGCCGCCATGCTAAACGGGGAAGTGATGGCTGAAGCGCCCATTTTCCTTCCATTGAAAACGATGAACAGGCACGGGTTGATTGCAGGTGCTACCGGTACCGGTAAAACGAAAACACTGCAGATGATCAGTGAATGCCTCAGTGATGCCAGTGTGCCGGTGTTGCTGATGGACATTAAGGGCGACCTAAGCGGTATAGCAGCAGCCGGAAGCGTGAATGATAAGCTGACTGAAAGATACGGCAAACTGAACCTGGCGTATAAGCCTGCCGCATACCCGGTGGAATTGCTCAGTTTAACAGGGCGTAACGGAGTGCCCCTGCGGGCAACCGTTAGTGAATTCGGTCCGGTGTTACTGAGTAAGATCCTTGGCCTGAACGATACCCAGGGCGGGGTGGTAGCGCTCATTTTCAAATACTGTGATGATAACCGGATGCCGCTGCTTGACCTGAAAGATTTCATAAAAGTGCTCCAGTTCATAGGCAACGAAGGAAAAGCGGACATTGAAAAATTGTATGGTAAGATTTCAACAACTTCCACCGGCACCATTCTCAGGAAAGTGATTGAACTGCAGCAGCAGGGTGCAGACATATTCTTTGGTGAAAAAAGTTTTGAAGTAGAAGACCTGATGCGCATCAGTGATGACGGCAGGGGTATGATCAGCGTACTTCGGGTGGCCGATTTACAGGATAAACCGAAACTTTTTTCCACGTTCATGCTGCAGATGCTGGCCGAACTGTATGCCAGCAGCCCGGAAGAAGGCGACCTTGATAAGCCCAAACTGGTTATGTTCATTGATGAAGCCCATCTTATTTTCCAGGAAGCCAGTTCAGAACTGGTTCAGCAGATAGAAACCATCATCAAACTGATCAGGTCAAAGGGTATCGGTATTTTCTTCTGCACACAGAATCCCATGGATATTCCTGCATCGGTGCTGGGGCAGTTGGGTTTAAAAGTACAGCATGCATTGCGTGCATTTACGGCAGCCGACAGGAAAGTAATTAAACAAACAGCCGAAAATTATCCTGAAACTGAGTATTATAAAACTGAAGACCTGATTACACAACTGGGCATTGGGGAAGCACTGGTAACATTGTTGAATGAAAAGGGGATACCAACGCCACTGGCACATGTTATGCTTTGTTCTCCCCGGAGCCGGATGGATGTATTAACAGATAATGAAGTGAATGAAATAAATGCAAAATCAAAACTGGTTGCCAGGTACGGGCAAGTGATAGACAGCCATAGCGCTTATGAAATATTGACTGCGAAATTGCTGGAGGCTGAAGAAAAATCCGCAACTGAAAATAAAAAGGAAGAAAAGACTACAGTAAAACCCGAGCCAACTGCATTTGAAAAGGTTACCAATAATACGATAGTAAAAAGTATGATGCGTACAGCCGGTAACGGTATTGTACGGTCATTACTGGGAGCGCTGGGGCTTGGCGGGAGAAGCAGCAGGAAAACAACCAAATGGTTTTAGCATGTTGTTTTCCGGCCGTTTCAGTAAATTTACCGGATGATTAATTTCAATGCTATGTTAAAACACCGCTTCGGGCTTCTGGCGGTTGTTGCTATCCTGGTAACATCATTAAGCTTTATCACCCGGTTATTCCTGCTCATCTGGTCATGGAAATACATAGAGGCAGGGTTTTTGGATATTGCCGGCATATTCCTGGTTGGATTCTTATACGACCTGGTTGTTTCCCTTTTCGTTGGCGTTCCGGTGGCACTTTATTGCTGGTTAATGAAAGATAGCTGGTTCTCCAAAAAATGGAACCGTTTTCTCATATTCATCCTGTTTTTTATCATAACACTCATACTTGTTATTAATGCAGGTGCTGAAATAGCATTCTGGAATGAATTTAATGTACGATTTAATTTTATTGCCGTTGATTACCTGGTATATACAACAGAAGTATTAGGCAACATTTGGGAATCTTATAATATACCACTTATTGCTATTGCCATCATTTCAATAACAGGGGCAATCCTTTTTTCTTTGCGGAAAACTTTGTTGTATTCCCGGTCAGAATCCATGCGCTTCGCAAAAAGGACCGTTTTTTTTCTCTTATATATGACTGTTGCCGCAGCCGCTTACCTGTTTACAAATAACCGGCTGAAAAATATTAGTGATAATAATTTTGTAAATGAACTGGGCGGAAATGGCATGTTTGAATTCGGAGCGGCTTTCTGGAACAATGAAATTGATTATAATAAATTTTATGCAGTAAATGACGACAGGAATAATATGGCGATACTCCGGAACATGTTACATTCACCGGGAAGCACATTTACCAGCGACCCGCTTAGCATAGAAAGGGAGATAAACAACCCCGATACGAGCCGTAAGTGGAATATCATATTGATAAGTGTTGAAAGCCTGAGTGCAGATTATCTGCATTTTTTTGGCAATAAGGAAAACATCACGCCCAATATGGATTCATTGATTCCTCACAGCCTTTTCTTCCGGAATTTTTATGCATCGGGAACAAGAACTGTCAGGGGATTGGAAGCGATCAGCCTGGCAATACCCCCAACACCGGGCCAGTCAATAGTAAGAAGGCCCGATAATGAGGATATGTTTACATTAGGATCTGTGCTAAAACAAAACAGCTATGAGGTGAATTATATTTACGGCGGCAATAGTTTTTTCGACAACATGGGATATTTTTTCGGCCATAACGGTTACCAGGTTACAGATAAGAGCGATATTCCAGATAGTATGATTCATCACGAAACTGCCTGGGGCGTAGCTGATGAAGATGCATTTAATATAACATTGAATAAATGTGATAAGAGTTTTAAAGAAGGCAGGCCTTTTTTTAATCATATAATGACGGTTAGTAATCACCGGCCGTATACCTATCCCAAAGGAAGGATTGATATTGACCCCGATTACCATTCTATACAGGGGGCTGTAAAGTATACTGATTATGCAATCGGCAGGTTTATTAAGGAGGCCAGCCAAAAACCCTGGTTCAGCAATACACTATTTGTGGTATTGGCAGACCATTGTTCAAAGAGTGCCGGAAAAACAGACCTGCCGCCAAACCGGTACCATATACCATGCCTGGTTTATAACCCATACCTGGTAAAACCCCGTATTGAAGAAAAATTGACAAGCCAGATAGACCTGGCACCAACCCTGCTGGGTTTATTGAATATGGATTATTCCAGCCGGTTTATGGGCTACGATATTAATAAAGTTCCTGCCGGATTATGCAGGGCTTTTATAAGCACTTACCAGGATATGGGTTATCTGAAAAATGATACATTAGTAATATTGTCTCCCCGAAAAGAAGTGGTAATGTATAAAACAGACCTGGTAACTGGTGTAAATAAAAAAATTGCTATGAATGAAAAACTGAAAAATGAAGCAATTGCCTGGTACCAGGGAGCCAGTTTTCTCATAAAAAGCGGAAAATATAAATCGAAAATCAAAATTAATTGATTTTTATACGCGGAAACAATAGTTATAAAAATAATTTAATATATAAATATGATTGATTATTTTTCAATGAAATGTAAAAAATTTTGTAAAATAAGTTGGATAATAAGTTAGTACACATTATCTTCGTTTCGGTTTTTCATAGGATATTGGATTTTAAAGCGGGACTAGATTTCTATCTTGGTCCCTTTTTTTATGCCCTAAACCAATACCGGGTGACAGTTTAGTGACAAGTAATCCACATTTTACTTTTCAATTCAGGCCAAGCTTTCCATGGCTATCTGTATGGATTACATTTTCTGCTATGAGGTAATTGATTACAGACCACACTTTTTGTTTTTTACCTTCATCAAAATCAATCAGTAAGGAAGCCGGCTTGCTGGATCCTGTTTTAAGCCTGTTAATGATCTTACCGGATATCTCTTTGAATTCACCGGCATCCGGGCTGGTATTATTTTGCCTGATACAATTATCGCAGATGCCGCAAGGCGTTATTTCCTTGTCATTAAAATAATTGCCAATCATAACACTTCTGCAGGATCTTTCATCAGAAATATAGTTTGTAATGGCATTGATCCTTTTCAGGTAATTTTCTTTTCTTGCCATCAAATCTTTATAATTGATCTTAAAATCATCGCTGTACATCCTGTTTTTTAAGAGCGTAAGCTGGGGCTTGTCTACCTGCTGTTGAAAATGCACCACCTGGTATTGATGTAATTGTAAAAGCTGTTTCTGCACCTCTGAAAGAGGCTGTTTGAGAAATTTTGCCAGCAAAGATTCATATATGATTGACGGATAATCAAAAATCCCTTCATACATGCGTAACAATGCATTTATAATTGGTTCCAGTGCAGGGTAAAGTTTTTCAAATTCATACAGGTTTTCTTTTGAAACAGAGAAAACCAGCGTGGCGGGTTTGTAATACATTTCAGTAAATGACAGTAATCCCTCCTGCGACAGGGCCTTTATTCCATACGTGGCTTCGAGTATGTTCAGTTTGAATGTTTCAGCAAAAACGGCCATGTCAAAATCATAGCTGCATCCTTCGCCGCTACCGGCTGGTACCTGCAGGTAGTTCATCAAATCTTTGTAAATTTTTTTTATTTCATTTATTCCGGGGTAACGGATGTCTGCCTGGTTCTGTAAAGCAGTTATTTCATTAGTTTCATATAACAGTACGGCAAAAGCCCGTTTTCTATCCCGGCCGGCTCGTCCTGCTTCCTGGTAATAATTTTCAAGGCAATCCGGCAAGTCGAAATGTATAACGGTACGTACATCCGGTTTGTCAATGCCCATTCCAAATGCATTGGTACTAACCATTACCCTGGTTTTATTGCTGATCCATGCTTCCTGACGTTCACTCCTTTGTTCACTGCTAAGTCCTGCATGATAATAACCTGCAGAAATGCCTTGTTGCATCAGCAGTTCAGCCAATGATTGCGTTCTCCTGCGGCTTTTACAGTACACGATGGAAGAACCGGGAACATTCTTCAGTATTTCAATCAGCTTTGTTTGTTTGGCAGGTGGTGAGAATATGCTGTATGAAAGATTGGGCCTGGCAAATGATTGCTGGAAACGAGCATGTGAATGATGAAAATGCAGTTTTTCACAAATGTCGTTTTGAACGTCAATTGTGGCAGATGCGGTTAATGCAATAACCGGTACGCCGGGCAATTGCTCCCTTAGGTTGGCAATACGCAGGTAAGGTGGCCTGAAATCGTACCCCCACTGGCTGATGCAATGTGCTTCATCAACGGCTACCAGGCAAGGTTTTAATGCAGGTAAGAATTCAAGGAAGAGTTCGGTTTCCAACCTTTCGGGAGATAAGTACAGGAATTTATAATTTCCGAAACAGGCGTTTTGCAATGTCTTTTTAACTTCTGAAACGTGCATGCCGGAATATATAGCCAGAGCGGGAATACCTTTCCTTTTCAGGTTTTCAACCTGGTCTTTCATTAAGGCGATCAGGGGGCTTATCACCAGGCAGATTCCGTCCATCGCCAGTGCAGGAACCTGGAAACAGAGTGATTTTCCGCCTCCCGTGGGTAATAGTGCCAGCGTATCTTTTTTGTTTATTACAGCTTTAATGATATCTTCCTGCAAAGGCCTGAAACCATCAAAGCCCCAGTGTTTTTTCAATATGGCATTAATATCGCTCAAGCTTTTTTTCCTCTGGCTTTGAAGTTATAAAACCTTTTTTACAAATAGCCGTACAGAGTTGGCGGCAAGTACTACATCGCTTAATCCCATGGCAAGGGCTGCAATGGTAGGGTTCAGGAAACCAAATGCAGCAACCGGAATAGCAATGATATTGTAAATAAAGGCCCAGAAAAGATTTTCTTTGATGGTGATGTACGTGTGTTTACCCAGCCCCAGCGCTTTTGGTAAATTTTTAAGGCCGTAATTCATCAGTATCACATCGGCGCTTTGCATGGCCACCTGGCTTGAATCGCTCAATGCAATACCCAGCGTTGCTTTTGCAAGCGAGGGGGCATCATTGATTCCATCACCAACCATCGCGGTGGGTGTTTCTTTATTTAGGGCATCTATGATTTCAAGTTTTTCGGCAGGTGTTTTTTCTGCCATTACGTTGTTGATACCGAGGGCCAAAGCAACCATTGCTGCTTTTTCTTTTCGGTCGCCGCTTAACAACACGGTTTTTATTTGCCGTTGATGCAGCCAGCTCACCACTTCCTTTGCTTCTTTTCTTATTTCGTCTGTAACATCAATCCATCCAATCATCTTGTCATTTTCCAGGATATAGATATTATGCAAGCCGGTATTTTCATTCATCATGGTGGCTTTATGTGAACCGGCTAAAAAAACGTTTCCCTCCTTATCTACAGCTTTTACGCCCATGCCTTTAATTTCTTCAATGCTTGCCCACCTGATAGTATCCGTTGTTTTCCATTCGTTGATAATAGCTTTTGCCAGCGGATGGTTTGAAAATTTCTCCAGCGAATAGGCTATTTGTCTGAACCGGTCTGTTTCTATGGTTGTATGAAAACCTGAGATGATAAAATCACCTGTTGTTAAAGTACCCGTTTTATCAAATACCACCTGCCTGATCGTTTTAAATGATTCCAGGCTGCCGGCATTCCGGAAGAGGATTCCGCTCCTGGCGGCCCTTCCCAGGCCAACAGCAATAGCAGCCGGTGTGGCAAGCCCCATGGCACAGGGACATGAAATGACCAGTACCGCAACGGCACGCATCAGCGAAGCACCCGCACTGATGCCGAAAACGGAAAAATTAAGTATGAAAGTGAGGACTGCTATACCGGTTACTACCGGAACAAATATGGCACTGATCTTGTCAGCCAGTTTTTGCATGGGTGGTTTTTCTGCCTGGGCATGTTGCACCATCTGTAAAATGCCCGACAATACCGTATCTTTTCCGGTAGCTGTTACCTGAGCTTTTACAATACCGTTTTCCAGCACACTTCCTCCAATCAGTTTGTCTTTCTTGTTTTTTGAAACAGGTATGCTTTCCCCGGAAATGATAGATTCATTTACCATGCATTCGCCCCAGAGAATCTTGCAATCAACCGGAACCTGTTCACCATTCCTGATTAATACCAGGTCGCCGGTTTTAAGTTGCGTATTTTCAATGGGGAAAATAAGCTCCTTATGCTGGTCATCAAATGCAATCATATTGGCCATTACCCGCTGCGATTTGGCCAATGACCTCACAGCACGCTGGGTTGATTGAACGGATACATCTTCCAGGTAATTTCCGAGGAATACCAGTGTAATGATGGATGCACTGGTTTCAAAAAAAAGATATCCCGGCCCAAGGTTCATTAAAGCACCGGTGATGCTGTAAACAAAGGATGCAAGCGCTCCCAGGGCAATCAGCACATTCATATTAGGCATGCCGTTCTGCAAGCTTTTGATGGCACTTCTTCCAAAATACCACATGCCGGTTATGAATACGGGAAGGCAGAGGCTTAACTGTATCCAGGGATTCATCAGCCAGTGCAAAGGCAGCCAGGGATGCAGCATGTGCATCATGAGGATAAGCGTAAAAGGAAGGGTGAAAAGGAAACGGCTTTTGTTATCTGAGAGAAATGGTTTGGCAATAGCTTCTTTTTTTTCGGCATCCACAACATGATATCCCAGTGAATCAATACCTTTCTTAAGTTTATCGGTTGCGGCCGAAACCGTATTGGTGAAGCTTACAGTGCCATCAATCGGGTTAACAACAATATCCTGAACCCCTTCCTTTTGCAGGTATTTATTGATGGTTAAGGCACAATTGCTGCATGTCATCCCTTCCACCTTCCAGTCTACTTTTTCCATATAGCAAAATTATCTTACCGGGTGGGTAAGTATTTACTAAATATGAAAATATCTTTGCATCATGGTTGTGGATTTTTCACTGGAGGAAATTGATAAGGCTGCCGGTATGCTGCTGGCTGCAGGAAAAGACCGGACGGTTTTTGCCCTGCATGGCGATATGGGTGCCGGTAAAACAACACTGGTATATGCTGTTTGCAGGCATCTGAACAGTAATGATATTGTAAGCAGCCCTACATTTTCAATTATTAATGAATACCGGAATGATACCGGCGGGATTATTTACCATATGGACCTGTACCGGCTTAAAGACGAAATGGAAGCCATTTCGGCAGGCGTGGAAGACTGCCTGTATTCAGGTAACCTGTGTTTTGTTGAATGGCCGGAAAAGGCTCCGGGATTGTTTCCTGATGATACGGTGCATTGTTACCTGGAATCAGTGGGCGGCAATATCAGAAAGCTGCGGATAAATTTGTAATTTGTATACTTACCTTTAAGATTATGGCTACATCAAAACCATTTGTTTCATCATCGTTGGCATATGAAACGCTGGAAGAAACGCTTGATATAAAACCCAAGGGGGAAGAGTTATGTATCGGCATTCCCAAAGAAACGTCATTCAATGAAAACAGGATTGCGCTTACACCTGATGCGGTAAGTGTGATTATTGCAAACGGGCACCGGGTGTTCATTGAAGCGGATGCGGGTATCGGGGCCAATTATACGGATAAGGATTACAGTGAGGCGGGAGCCAAAATCGTTTCAGACAAGAAAGCGATATTCGATTGTGAAGTGATCGTAAAGAGCGCACCGGTTAGTGAAGACGACTGCGAGCTGCTAAAGCCCAATCAATATATCATATCGCCGATACACCTGGCCGTTATGAAGAAAAGCATCCTGGAAAAGATGATGAACAAGAAGATTACGGCGCTGAGTTTTGAAAACCTGAAGGATGCCAGCGGCCACAACCCGATCGTGAGGAGCATGAGCGAAATTGCCGGAAGTGCTGTGATGCTGATAGCCGGGCAGTACCTGAGTAATGCCAATAATGGCAAAGGCGTACTGGTAGGCGGTATCAGCGGGATACCGCCAACTAAAGTTATCATAATAGGTGCAGGGATCGTGGGGGAATATGCGGCAAGAACTGCCCTGGCCATGGGAGCCAGCGTAAAGATATTTGATAACAGCATCTACCGGCTTAAACGCTTGCAGAACAATATTGGCGGGCGTTTATGGACTTCCGTTATAGAACCGAAAATACTGGCAAAGCAGTTAAAGACCTGTGATGTAGCTGTAGGCGCTTTAAGCGGCAATGGAGGAAGGACACCTATTGTTGTTACCGAGGATATGGTGAGTAATATGCGTCCCGGTACTGTTATAGTAGATGTTAGCATCGATCATGGCGGCTGTTTTGAAACCAGTATGGTAACTACGCATAAGAAACCTGTTTTTTCAAAATATGATGTGATCCATTATTGTGTACCCAATATTCCAAGCGGGTTTGCCCGTACAGCTTCACAGGCCATCAGCAATGTGTTGATGCCGCTTTTGCTGGAAACAGCCGATGAAGGCGGGATTGAAAACCTGGTGTGGCACAAGATCAATATCCGCAGTGGTATTTACCTGTTTAAGGGCAGTTTAACAAACTTCCACCTGAGCGAACGGTTTGACCTGAAGTATACCGACCTTAACCTGCTTATTGCAAGCAGGCGCTAGCTTTTTATTTGTAATTGCTGATGGAAATAACTTCATCGCAGAAATTATATTCCTGCTCATCATTGCTGCTTATAATCAGGAGACGGCCGTTAGTATGATTGCTGATGAGGTGCCTGTACAAGGCGATTCCATCGTGGTCAAGATTGGTGGTGGGTTCGTCTAATAACAACACAGGTGTTTTACAAAAGAAAGCCTGCGCCATCTTTAACCGTTGTTTCATACCGCTGCTGAAATACCGAATCTGCTTATTTGCAGCGGGTTGAAGGGATACTGCTTCCAGTATATCCATAACCGGCAGGGAAAATTCTTTGAAAGTGCCGTGAAAAGCTAGGAATTCAGCGGCGGTCATTTCTTCAATCAGTTCAAGATAAGGAGTTGCTATGGAAATATTCCTGTAGGCATCAGAGCCAGCCACTATTTGCCCTGCAGGAGTTTCGTTTCCGGGAATTGAATAGCTTATTTCACCTTCACTGTGCAATACGGCCCCGGCAATCACCTGCAGCAGGGTAGATTTTCCGGAACCGTTCGGTCCCGTAATGGCATATGACCTGCTAGGTTTGAATTCATGGTTCACATGGCGGAAAATCCATTCCCTGTTAAAACGTTTACCCGTATTAGTTAGTGTGATTTCCATGTTATCCGGTAACTGAGAAAGCTTACTTTACATTCAATATTTATTATTTTACATTTAATAAATGATGAATATTGAATGTAAAATATTAAATGTAAAAATTAATCCAGGTTTTATAAGGCAGCATTCGTTATTCATCATCCAGGCTGCCTTTGCTGTAGCGTTTAATGATACCACGGCCGCTTTCACGAATAAAGGTTACAATCTCATCCCGCTCATCAGTAGCCGGCAGTTCCTCCTCTATAAAATTCAATGCCTGTGATGTGTTCAGGTTCTTATTATAGATGATCCGGTAGATATCCAGTATCTGGTTGATCCTGGTAAGGGAAAATCCGCGGCGTTTAAGGCCCACAGAATTTACACCTGCATAACTGAGCGGTGTGCGGCCTGCTTTAATGTAAGGAGGAACATCTTTACTTACCAGCGAACCGCCGGAAACAAATGCATGCTGGCCTATCTGAACAAACTGGTGTATAGCGCACATGCCGGCCAGGATGGCAAAATCTCCCATAACCACATGCCCGGCCATTTGCGTATTATTACTCATGATACAGTTGTTGCCAACAATACAATCGTGTGCAATATGGCTGTATGCCATAATAAGGCAGTTATTGCCAACTTTTGTAGTCCACCTGTCTTTACTTCCCCTGTTGATGGTTACAAACTCACGAATCGTGGTATTGTCGCCAATTTCCACCGTGGTTATTTCGCCTTCATATTTAAGGTCCTGAGGTATGCCGGCAATAACGGCTCCGGGGAAAATGCGGCAATTCTTTCCAATGCGGGCACCTTCCATGATGGTTACGCTGCTGCCTATCCAGGTGCCTTCACCTATTTCAACATTCTGGTGAATTACGCTAAACGGGTCAATTTTCACATTGGTAGCCAGTTTGGCATTCGGATGTATATATGTGTGCGGATGAATCATATGTTATGTTTAGCCAATTTAACCGGTGATGGCTGTTATTATAAATATATTACTGTTGGTTTGTTTGCTAAAGTTAACCAGACAAATCAAGATTTAAAATTTAAAATATATGAGCCCGGTGCTGCAGCATGAGTGCCATCAAATACTTTTACTTCAAATCAGACATTTCGTTTTACCAGTTGCGCCGTAAAATCGCCTTCGGTGCAGAGCTTATTGCCTACGAATACGCTGCCCCTCATTACGCAAATGCCTCTCCTGATAGGTTCTATCAGTTCCATTTTCAGGATCATGGTATCGCCCGGCACTACTTTCTGTTTGAATTTACAATTGTCTATCTTCAGGAAATAAGTATCATATATGGCTTCCGGCATGGCGTTAATACATAAGATGCCCCCGGTTTGCGCCAGCGCTTCAATCTGTAAAACTCCGGGCATTACCGGGTTTCCGGGAAAATGACCCTGGAAGAAGAATTCGTTGAAGGTTACATTTTTAATACCTACAATGTAATCTGCCGTTAATTCAATGATTTTGTCAACAAGCAGGAAAGGGTAGCGGTGCGGCAGTGTTTTTTCAATCTGTTGCAGCGTGTATACCGGTGGTTGGTTCGGTTCATATAAAGGAATGCCTTTGGTGTGTTTATTCTTCTTTATATACTGCTTAATTTTTTTGGCAAACTCCACATTGCTGCTATGTCCCGGCCTGTTGGCAATGATATGCGCTTTTATGGGATACCCGATTAATGCCAGGTCGCCAACCACATCCAGCAATTTATGTCGGGCAGGTTCATTGGGAAAACGCAGTTCCAGGTTATTGAGGTATCCTTCGCTTTTTACTTCCACTTTTGCCCGGCCGAATGCTTTTGCCAGCCTGCCCATTTCTTCATCGGTAACTGCTTTGTCAACAATAACAATGGCATTATTGATATCGCCTCCTTTAATCAGGTTATTATCTATCAGCATTTCCAGTTCGTGCAGGAAACAGAATGTGCGGCAGGGTGCGATTTCATTTTTAAAATCACGAAGGCTTTTTAAGCTGGCATGCTGGGTGCCTAACACCGGGCTGTTAAAATCTATCAGTGTGGTTATTTCATAATTGGTTGCCGGTAATGCGGTCATCTCCACCCTTTTCTTTTCATCATAAAATGAAATGTTGGTATCAATGGTGTACCAGGCTTTTGCTGCATCCTGTTCCAGTACGCCGGTTTTTTCAATAATATCAACAAAGGGTTCGCTGCTGCCGTCAATAATAGGGATTTCCGGACCGTTCACTTCAATCAGGCAATTATCAACACCCATGCCAACCAATGCTGCCAGCACATGTTCAACGGTACTTACTTTGTGACCGTCTTTTTCAAGGGTAGTTCCCCGGGAAGTTTCGGTAACGAGGTCGCAATCGGCTTTTATAATAGGTGATCCGGGTAAATCTGTCCGCTGAAACTGGTAACCAAAACCCGGATTGGCAGGCTTCAATACCATATCTACGTTTATGCCTGTATGCAATCCGGTTCCTGAAATACTGATTGGCGCAACCAGTGTATGTTGCTTGTCTGCATTAAAGTTTTTATCCATGCTGGATTTTAAATTTTGGCAAAGATATTTTATTTTTCGGGAGTGTGTTTTTTTGTATAAAACTGCAGAGAATGGTTAGAACTGGAACTGGAAACTGCCAAAAATTCCAAAACGGGAATTTCCGGAAATGCCGGATGGGGGGTTAAGCCTCCAGACAAAGTCGAGCCTGAAAACCCTGAATATATTGTCAATGCCGGTGCCTATTTCAGTATAATTTCCACCGTCAAGGTATTTAAAACCGGTACTGCTGTTCGTCTTCTTATTTTCACTGCTGATAGCGCCCCAAACTGATTTTACATTCCAGAATTGCCTCCATTTAAGTTTTCTCGTTAGCGGAGTGAACCTGAACAACCCGGAGCCTACATTATGCTCTATATTCAATCCGGCATATTTATCGCTTATGTATTCAAACCGGGTCATCAGGTTAAAGGTTGATTTATTATAATAGAACAGGTCGTTACCGGGATGAACTTCCAGGTAAGTGAAAGGCAATGTTCCAAAAACCTGGCCTGCATAAACCTTATAAGCGAGCGTACCCAACGGGGATATTTTCATCCTGTCTTTTACAGAGGCAGAAAGCCTGGTATAATCATAAGCGCTGTTAAATACGCCCGGGATCCCTTTAGTATACATGACTTCAACCACCGGATACTTTGAACCCAGAGAATACCTGAAATAATCTCCCTCAAAGAATTGTTCCAGGTATGCAAACCGGAGTTTAAGGGCCACTTCAAAACTGGTTAATGATTCGCCGCTGACAACCGGGAAACTGCTCTTTAAGGGCAGGTTCAGCAAAGGGTCAAACTTACGGTGAGAAATATACAACTGAGTTGAAAACCCTTTTCCCCAGTCTTTGCTTGCATCAAAACTGATGGCCTGGGTTTTTATAAACCTCCTGTATGTATTTGGTTTGCGGATGCCGAGTGTAAAGATATTATCCTGGCTTACTTCGCCGTACTGGCTGATGCCGTTGTCAATATCATTTATATAATTTAAATGCAGCATGGTTCTTCCCGGGCCCCTGCTTGGTATCCAGTAAGCTTCTGCCAGCCCTTTCAGCTTTTTGTCGCGGGTGCCATAGGCTAAGTATCCGTGCAGGTAAATATTCTTATTGAAATATTTATTGGTGCCCAGGTCAAAACGGAACCTCGTGCCTTCCCACTGGTTGCCGCTGATCCAGTTAAACCAGGGTCCTATTTCGTAATTGCCGATATTCCGGTAACCGGTTGCCAGGAATTTCAGGTTTCTTTCCAGTCGCTGGTATTTGGGCATTTCCAGTAAGCGGTCGATGGTGTTGTAGATGGCTTTTTCATTTACTGAAAGGCTGTCGTGCCGCATATTGCTCCAGGCTGAATCGGAAAAGTTGTTTATGTTTTTCTTTGTGGTAACCAGTTCTTCTATATGCTGGTCCATAAAGCTGCGGCTTAAGGAATCGTTGTTATACACGATATCCCTGTAAGATGTAGTTTTCCTGCCGATGAGGGTAAGTGAGTTTTTCCCCAGCGTTTTGAAATCTGCAAAGAATTTGTCCCTGGTTAAAAAGTAAACCGTATCGTTGATGGCATTAAATTCCTGGAAAATGCTGAGCCGGTCAATAAAATTGATATTGGCTTCCCGGCCGATGTACATGGTTATCTTATCTATCCGGAATGATCCGGCCACTACCCATGCGTCTCCCTGGAAAGTATTCTGTCCCGGGCGTTTAGGCGTAAACGTGAAATGAAATGTTTTCACCCCGTTCACCAATTGTGTGTCGGGTACATTGAAATTATAATAAGCGTCTCCATTGTCATTGAAGGGGCTGATGAAATCCTTGTCCATCACATTCACATAGTTGCTGTATATGTTTACGTTCTGGTTCATTACGCCCAGCAGTTTGCTGATGCTTTCATTTGTAAAACCCTTTGTTTGTGAAGCCTTGATGGTTTCCCTGTATTTTTTAGGATTTTTCTGGTAAGCGTAGTCGCTCAGGCTTTCTATAAGGTAGGCAGGCAGGAACGGTTCTTTTTCAGATGTGCTGTCAATATTGTCAAAGACAAATGAGAATGATTTCAGTATAAAGTTTTTCCGCAGCTTATCGGCTTTGAAATTCTTGAGGTCAACTTCCAGTTTGTTATAGCTTTCATAACCAAAATTGTCCAGGTTATAGCGGTTGTACAGTTTCTTTTTACTCATTATCTTTTTCCAGAGGAACAGGCCTTTATTCACTTTTGTCCGGATGATAACTTCACTGTTGTTTTTACCCCGCTGCATTTCTATTATCAACGGTTTTTTAAAATCTATTGATCTCACAGGAATACGGAAAAGCTGGTATCCTACAAAAGAAACATTCAGTGTATCAATAGATTCACCGGGCAGGTATATGGTAAATGCACCGGCGCTGTCTGTTATTTTCCCTGCATTGGATACGGATAAATAAACGGAAGCAAAAGCGATAGGTTCCCTGGTATGGGCGTCCAGTACGGTACCTTTTACTAAATCTGTCTGGGAAAATACCAGGGCCGGTAAAAGAAGGAATACAAAAGAAAATATTAGCCTGCTAATGCGCTTCACACAATTTTATTAAAACAATAAACCATAAAAGTAATCAGATTATCAGGTATGAATTGTTATTTTTTGGCCAACAGGGCTTCTATGGTTTTTTCCAGTTCCTGGATGCGTTTTTCCAGTTGGGGCAGGTTCCTGGTAAGTGCCTGGCTGCGTAATGCGGCCGTATAATCGTAGGCCGGCGACCCGGTAACGGCAGAATTAGGCGTTTTTAATGATTTACTAACGCCACTTTGGGCGTTGATCTTGCTGCCGTCGGCAATCTGTATATGGCCAACAATACCAACCTGCCCGCCAATCATTACATTCCTGCCTATTTTAGTACTTCCGCTGATGCCGCTTTGAGCCGCTATTACGCTGTTATTGCCAATATCTACATTATGGGCAATTTGCAGCAGGTTATCCAGTTTGGCGCCTGAGCGTATTAATGTACTTCCGATGGTTGCCCTGTCAATAGTAGTGTTGGCGCCAATTTCCACATTGTCTTCAATTTTTACATTTCCAATCTGGGGTACTTTTTTCAGGCTCCCGTCTTTTTGGGGTGCATATCCAAAACCATCGCTTCCAATAACAGTGCCGGCATGTATCACCACATCCTTTCCAACAACACATTCATGATAAATTTTTACGCCCGGGTGAATAATGGTATTGTCGCCTATAACCACATTGTTGCCCAGGTAAACATTCGGGAATATTTTTACCCCGTTACCTATCACACAATTTTCTCCAACATAAGTAAATGCACCGATAAAAATGTTTTCCCCTGTTTTGGCAGTTGCATGAATATAAACAGGTTGCTGTATGCCGGTAAGTTGCTGGGTTTTTATCTGCTGGTATTTGTCGAGCAAAGTGGCAAATGCGCTATAGGCATCCGGTACACGTATCAGGGTAGTATTTACGGGTTGTTTCAGCTCAAGGGATTCATTCACAATAACCAGGGATGCATGGGTGGTATACAGGAAATCTTCATATTTAGGGTTTGCTAAAAATGCCAGTTGATTGGCATGAGCTTCTTCAATTTTACCGAAAGAATTAACGGTAATATCCGGGTTGCCTTCTACTTTTCCACTTATTATAAGTGCTATTTGGGCTGCGCTGAATTGCATAATATTGGGCTTTTGGCCATTAACCGGCAGCAGAAAACAAATGCCGGTTACTTATGGCTAATGCTATCTTAAGTAACAAATGTAATATTTTTTAACTGTGCCCCTCAGGTTTTCATTAATAAGTGCATTATCAACTTCCGAAATATCCTTAACAGTGCCATCCTTAAACAGGATATGAATATGGTCGTTTTCAAAATTATAGGTGCTGCTGGCCGCTTCGCCGCTAAAAGCCAGCCAGTTTGCATCTTCGGGTGATATTTGTAACTTTTTACATACTTCCCCGGTTTTTTCTTCAACCAGTAACCGGCTCACAGGTTCACTGAAATATTTCACCTTTAACAGCTGCCTGTCAAGGATTCCCCGGCAAAGTACAGATAAAACCTTGTCGTCATGGGAGGCCCATTTTTTTATCGCCATCAGAACATCATAATCATCTATACTGCAGAATTCTTCCAGTGATATGGTATGTATCGGTTGGTTGATGAAACTGTTCAGCGGTTCCTGGCACTGTGCTTTTACCAGTTTTGCCCGTTTGATAATCCTTACCAGCATTTGTTCGGCGCTTAAAACCGTTTTATGCAGGTAAACCTGCCAGTACATCAACCGGCGGGCTACGAGGAATTTTTCAATTGAATAAATGCCTTTTTCTTCAACCATCAGTTCTCCATTGTGTACAGTAAG
This sequence comes from uncultured Chitinophagaceae bacterium, assembly GCA_937996595.1. Lineage (GTDB taxonomy): Bacteria > Bacteroidota > Bacteroidia > Chitinophagales > Chitinophagaceae > Ferruginibacter. The sequence goes on along the minus strand of CALKVC010000199.1, from coordinate 5,098 downwards.
CATTTTCAGTATCCTGTCGTAAGCGATGGTACCTTCATTTACACCGGTAAAAAAACTGTCCCTCGACAGGTAATCCATCCTGTCAACATCCAGTTGCCCGCTTACCAGCTGGTGCAGGAATTTTTTGGGGTATTTGTCTGTAAATATTTCAAGCGCCATCTGCAGCTTGCCGTCAAATTGCCTGTTCAGTTCCCTGATGAGCATGAGAGAAAGTTCTTCATGATGCAGGCCTTCTGCCAATACGTGTTCCAGCGCATGTGAAAACGGCCCGTGGCCGATGTCGTGAAGCAATATGGCAATTTTTGCTGCCTGTTGTTCCTCTGCACTTATGTTAATCCCCTTGCTGGTAAGTTCATGCAGGGCGCACCTCATCAGGTGATAAGCGCCCAGCGAATGATGCAGCCTGGTATGTACCGCTCCCGGGTAAACGAGGTGAGCCATGGCCATCTGGTAAATCCTACGCAGCCGCTGGTAATATGGATGGGCAATCAACTGGTTTATCAGCACATCATCGATGGTGATGAAGCCATAAACCGGGTCATTGATGATCTTATGAAATGGCATTATCAGCTATATTGTTATGTTAAAAGAATTACAAAGTAAAGGAAAGCTGCAAAGCATAGTGCTAAAAAATTAAATTTGCTTAAACCGCAAACTGTAAACCCTAAACAATAAATCAATCAATATGAGTATAGCAAAAATTTTATGGGTTGATGATGAGATCGACAGCCTCACTTCGCAAATTATGTTTTTGGAAACAAAAGGGTATGAGGTGCAGACGCGAACCAACGGGTTTGATGCTGTTGAGTTTGTGAAAGATAATATTGTTGATGTGGTTTTACTGGATGAAACCATGCCCGGCATTTCCGGGTTGCAGGCATTGCAGCAGATAAAGGAAGTGAAGACTAACCTGCCGGTAGTGCTTATCACAAAGAATGAAGCGGAGAACATCATGGATGAAGCCATCGGCAGCCAGATAAGTGATTACCTGATAAAACCCGTAAATCCCAACCAGGTTTGGTTAAGCCTGAAAAAGATTATAGATAATAAACGCCTGGTGGCTGAAAAAACAACCTCTGCGTATCAGCAGGAATTCCGTAGCCTGTTTATGGCGCTTAACAGCAACCCGGATTACAATGAGTGGATGGAGATATACCGTAAACTGGTTTACTGGGAACTGGAGATGAAAAAAAGCGACAGCCCCGAAATGCAGGAGGTTTTTGAAACACAGAAGCAGGAAGCCAATACAGAGTTCTTCAAGTTCATTTCAAAAAATTATGCATCATGGGTATCTCCAAAGAGTACCGATTGCCCGATCATGAGCCATACATTGCTCAAATTTAAAGTGCTGCCACATCTTGAAAAAGGCATACCGCTTTTTTTTGTATTGATAGATAATCTCCGTTTTGATCAGTGGAAGGCCATTCAGCCGATATTCTCTGAAAGTTTCCGGATACAGGAAGAAGAGACATTCTATTCAATCCTTCCAACAGCAACACAGTATGCAAGAAATGCCATTTTTGCTGGCATGCTCCCGGTGGATATAGAAAAGAATTTTCCGGCACAATGGAAAAATGATGATGAAGAAGGAGGAAAGAACCTGCACGAAGAGGAATTTCTGCGCTCATTCCTGAAGAAATCAGGAAAAGGCGATCTGAAAGTTTCCTATACAAAGATCACCAATAACCAGGACGGGCAGAAAATGGTTGACAATATGCATAACCTGTTGCAAAACGATTTTAATGTAATCGTATATAATTTCATGGATATGTTAAGCCATGCCCGTACCGAACTGGAAGTGCTGAAAGAACTGGCCGGAGATGAGACAAGCTACCGCAGCATTACCGAAAGCTGGTTTGAACACAGCCCGCTGCACCAGGCCCTTAAAAAAATTGCAGAGAAGAAAATAACCATGATTGTGGCAACCGATCATGGAACCACCCGTGTAAAGACACCAGCAAAAGTGATTGGGGACAAGCAAACAACCGCTAATCTAAGGTATAAACACGGACGGAACCTGAATTATGAAGCCAGGGATGTGCTGGCATTCCGCGATCCCAGGGAAGCCGGGTTACCTGTTCCCAATGTAAATTCATCTTTCATATTTGCAAAAGGAGACATCTTCCTTTGCTATCCCAATAATTACAATCATTTTGTAAACTATTACCGAAATACGTTCCAGCATGGGGGCGTAAGCCTGGAAGAAATGATTGTGCCTGTAATCAGGATGACAAACAAGTAACAGTTTAATAAGTAAATATTATCCTGTTTGGTTCATTAGTGTAAATCAGCCTCACCGGAAAAGAAATTTTCAACGTATTGGTGATAACTTAAAAACATGGAACGTTCATCAATATTTATTTTTGTTCAGGTATATAATATTAACACATATAACTATTGTTGATAATGAAATTCACGCAGCATAATTTAGACAGGATTGAACGGGTGATTGAAGAAGGCGGATATGTTATCCGGTATGAACGCGGAACATTTCAAAGCGGGTATTGCATACTGCAAGACAGGAAAGTGGTGGTGCTCAACAAATTCTTTCAGACAGAAGGCCGGATAAACACCCTGATAGACCTGCTTCCCCAACTTGACATCAACTTTGATGCATTAACCCATGAAAGCCAGAAACTGTATGAAGAACTGGTAAGTGTACATACGGATAAATAATAAATGTAAAATCCTGAATGTAAAATGTAAAAGTCAGTTATGATGAAGAACTTTTACATTTTATGTTTTACATTTGAAATTTTACATTTCTTCCATGTTCTGCCCCCCTTTAAAAATAACGTTTCTTGGTACCGGCACCAGCAGCGGGGTTCCTATGATTGCATGTAACTGCCAGGTTTGCCAGTCAGCAGACAAACACGACAAACGCCTGAGAAGCAGTATCCTCGTAGAAAGTGAAACAACATCCATCGTGGTGGATACAACCCCCGATTTCCGTTACCAGATGCTGCGTTCCGGTACGGTAAAAATGGATGCAGTGCTTATTACCCATCCGCATAAAGACCATATTGCCGGGCTGGATGATATAAGGGCTTTTAATTTTTTTCAGAAGCAGTCAATGAACGTATACGCCAACGATATTACCCAGAAGGCGCTGCAAAAAGAGTTCTCTTATATTTTTGCTGAACATAAATACCCGGGTATACCAGATATCACCTTATGCCAGATTCCTGATGAACCCTTCCTGATAGGAGATATTCCGGTTACGGCCATCAAGGTATGGCACCTTAATATGCCGGTGCTTGGTTTCCGTTTTGGTAACTTCACTTACATAACAGACGCAAACAGGATTGAAGACAAGGAAAAGGAAAAAATATCCGGTAGCAGCATACTGGTACTGAATGCACTTCGCAAGCAAAAACATATCTCCCATTTTAACCTGGAAGAAGCCATTGAACTGGTTACCGAACTAAAAATCCCGGAAGCATACTTTACACATATCAGCCACCAGCTTGGCCTTCATGCCGAATTGAATAAAGAATTACCAGCAGGCATGAATTTATCATATGATAACCAGCAGCTTCTGACTAAAGAAATATTAAGGCCCTGAAATGAAAATGATTGTTGCCTTTGTCATACTTTGACGTATGAAAAATAATACAGGTTTCCGCTATTTACATTTTACAAAAAAGGAACGGAATGGCATCATATGTTTGCTGCTAGCCGTAACTGTTATAACTGTTTTTCCGGCCGTTTATCCATATCTGGATACAGAGGATTTACAGGATATCCCTGGTGATGTAAAAGAGGGATTGGCTGTGATGCAATCAACGCCTGTAAAGAATTATGATGAATATGATTCCATCAGCAAGGGAAGGGAACATCATCCATATGCGAGTTATCATAAACCGGAAGATGGCAGATTGCCTGCGGAATTTTTTTATTTCGACCCCAACAGCCTTTCCGCTTCGGGCTGGCAGAAATTAGGCGTAAAAGAAAAAACGGTGCAGACAATCATGCGGTATAAGTCAAAAGGCGGCCGGTTCAGGAAACCGGCTGATATTGAAAAGATTTGGGGAATACCACAAAAACTGGCAGACAGATTAAAACCTTATGTACAAATTGCGGAAGAGAAGAAGGCTGACCGGGAATTTAATAATAGCGGGTATCAGCCGGCTAAGCGTAAAATGGCAACTGTTAGTGTAGATATAAATGAATCAGATACATCTGCATGGATTCTGTTGCCCGGCATCGGGCCAAAATTATCTCAACGGATTGTGCAATTCAGGAATAGGTTGGGTGGGTTTTACAGCATCAGCCAGGTGGCAGAAACCTATGGGCTGCCCGATTCCGTTTTTCAAAAGATTAAACCAATGCTTACATTGAATACTATGCAGGTGAAGCAGATTAATATTAACACGGCTACTAGGGATGAGTTGAAAGATCATCCATATATCAGGTATAACCTGGCCAACCTGATTGTTCAATACCGGAACCAGCATGGGCCGTTTTCAGATATAAAAGGCCTGCTTAATATTATGGCAATAGATAAGGCTTTGCTGGATAAAATGTCTGCATACCTTATTGTGCATTAACCTTTTATCAAATATAACCTGGTAACATTTGTTAGATAGGCAAGTTTCCTTAAATTGCAGGCTTAACGATTGTTTTATTTATGGATTTTTCACAAAATGAACTGACTGCCCAGGTAGCTCAGTCTGCAAGAGAATTTGCCCTACAGTACATAAAACCACACCTGATGGAGTGGGATGAATCACAGGAATTTCCGGTACACATTTTCAAAGAATTGGGAAAATTGGGTATGATGGGTGTTTTGGTTCCCCAGGAATATGGTGGAACCGGTTTGGGCTATTATGAATATAGTGCCATCATCCAGGAAATAGCCAAAATATGTGGTTCAATCGGGCTGTCTGTTGCAGCCCATAATTCGTTGTGTACTGGCCATATCCTGGCTTTTGGCAATGAAGCCCAGAAACAGAAATACCTGCCTAAACTGGCTTCTGCAGAGTATATAGGTGCCTGGGGCTTAACAGAAGCAAACACAGGCAGTGATGCCGGAAATATGCGTACCACGGCAGTAAAAGATGGAAATAACTGGATATTGAACGGTACGAAAAACTGG
>CALKVC010000198.1 GCA_937996595.1 uncultured Chitinophagaceae bacterium | reverse complement strand
CCGCGTGGGTTCGCAGCCGCTCGCCATGGGCCGTAAGCTCCGTACCGCGGCGGGAGCGGCGAAACAGGGTGTGCCCGAGCCGCTCCTCGATCCGCCGTAGCCAGTGGCTGAGCGCGGGTTGGCTCACCCCGAGGCGCTCCGCCGCGCGCGACATGTTGCCGGCGCGCGCGAGCTCCTCGAGGAGGTCGCGGACCACGTCGGCGTGAGGCTCCCCCATCGCCGTCGAGACGGCTCCGGCCCAGAAGCGCTCACCCACGATCATGAGACTCACATCATCGCGCTGCTTCGCCAGCTCCGCAAAGGCCTCGATGCAGTAGTGCAGCCCCTTGTATTTGCGGATGAACCCGAAGAAGAGGATTATATGTTCATCCTTGCCAATGTTCAGGTGTTCCCTGGCTACAGACTTGCTAATCTTAGCACCGAAATTATCATACAATGGATGGGGAATCAGCCTGGCTGGTTTGGAAGCGGAAAAAAGGCGCAGGTCTGCCATCACTTTTTCACTCATTGTAATGAACCTGTCAACGGGTTTAATGAAGTAACGGGTAAACGCCATATCTGCAGGCCTTTTTTCGTGTGGAATCACATTATCGGCAATACAAACCACCTTACTATGCCTGTTTTTCCTTGCTAACCGGAGAATGGTACCCAGGCATGGCCCCATAAATGGAAGCCAGTAACGGACTACAATGATATCTGGTTTTTCCTTCCTGATCCGGTTACCAACTTTAAACCAATTGAACGGGTTAATGGAATTGATGGCCACCCTGATATCCAGGCCTTCAGGTGGCGCTTCCTTTGATAGTTGTGTGGTTCCCGGGAACAGGAAACCCGGGTATTGCAACGAAAAAGTATATATGGTTACCTTGTGGCCGTTATCCTGGAATGCTTTCGCGAGGCGTTCGTTAAAAGTTGCCATGCCGCCGCCGCGAAGCGGGTATGCAGGGCCGATGATGATGATATTTTTTTTTGTGTGGCTCAAGCGGGGGATTGATACGCGGATGACGCTGGTTAGGCGGGGTATCGCGGATATTTTTGTGAAGAACCTTAAACTATAAAATTCCATTACCTGTTACATTTGTACTATCTGAACATTTGTTTTATATGATTGCAAGTAAATGGGTTGCCTGTAAAATATCCGTCTCATCCGCATCATCAGTTTTATCCGTGTATCTTTCGTATTGTGCAATTAACGCGTAAGACAGGAACGCGGATGACGCTGGTTAGGCGGGTTATCGCGAATATTTTTGTGAAGAACCTTAAACAATGAAACTCTTAAACTTATATATTTTCTTTAGCTGTTTGTCTATTTTAAATGAAACCAGGTATTGTAAATGCATTACCTTGAAAAAATCCGTTTTATCCGTTTAATCAGTGTCATCCGCGTATCAGCATTCTTATCATCCGCGTATCTGCATTCTATAAATTAAAAGGGCGTTCCATGTGTTTTACGAATGAGCCAGCGTGTAAAAGTGGGATTCCTTTTCATAAAACGGATGAACAGGTTTGTTACCCATGTTTTCCCAAAGAATCGCTGGATGATCCTTCCGGTCCTGATCCTGGAACCAAATTCCTTTTTCCATGCACTCCTGTACTGCCGTTCCAGTTGTTGCCTGCTTATCTTTCCCTGAAGGTAAGCATCTAAAAGTCCGGCAGCGATTTTACTCCCATGCATGGCCATGCTCATGCCATTGCCACATAGTGGCGTAATCATACCGGCTGCATCACCAATCAGCAGGACATGGTTTTCAACCTGCGATTTTTGATTAAATGAAACCTGTGAAATGGATAATGGTTGCTTATACAACTTTGTACATTTTTCAAGGATATTTTTCAGTTCAGGGTTCCTGCCCAGTATACTGTTCTCCATTTCAGCAATTGAATTATTGCTTTGCCTCAGGTTAGCCGCATTGGTGAGATAACAAAGGCAATAGCGCTCATCTTCAATCCTGGAAATGCCGCAATAGCCGTCTTTGAAATTATGCAACGCTATCGTGTCTGCCGGGAAACTTGTTTTAATATGATACTTCACGGCCACATGGTTGTGTAATTTATTCCCTGTTTTGGTTATGAACGGCCTTTTCCATTTAATATCCAGGTTGCTGCGTTTGCCAAAACTGCCGCAACATGTTTTGCAGGTAACCGTTCCCGCTGACGTATATACGCTGAACCGGTCGTTTTCAAATATGGCATCATCCACCCGGCAGTTTTCTATAACGGTTACGCCTGCCTGTTCTGCAATTTTTTTCAGGCGGTGGTCAATTTCATACCTGCTTATTCCAAACCCGCCCAATGGCAGATCAACATGTAGCGCATTGCCATCGGGTGCTGTAACGAGCAGTTTTTTTATTATGGGCAAATGCATATTGCTGAGCGGTAGCCCGTTCCTTTCCAGGAAATCCCAGCTCTCGAGGCTTATATATTCCCCGCATACTTTATGGAAAGGATATTGTTCCTTTTCAAACAATACGACAGCATATCCCTGTTTTGCAAGCTGGATGGATAAGGTAAGGCCGCCCAGCCCGCCTCCTATAACAGCACAATCATATATCTTATCCCTGTTCATGTTTACAAATTACCAGGTGCCTGAAAGCCCATTTCCAATGTACTGAGAATTGTTTAAGTTTTGCTTTTTCAAATAATTGTTGCCATTCTGTTTTTGTAAAACCCCTGGCAACAGAAAGCGGGGCGTCATGTTTTACCAGGTATGATTTTGAAAAAAGCGATGTAAGTATTTTTATCGAGTAAAAAGCAAGCGGATGACGCTGCAGGTCGTTGATAAAAAAACCAAGCGAACTGTTCCTGTGCATCCATTGAAGCATCATTTGCAAATCCTGCTCATTAAAATGATGACAGAATAGCGATGAAAAAATTATCGTTGGCCTGGTGATGCTGAATTCGATACTGGCATAATCGCTGGTAATCCATGTAGCCTGCATACCGGGATATTGTTCTTTAGCATAACTGATGCAGGCAGGTTTAATATCGATTCCGGTGAATGTTGCATTGATGTTATTTTTTTTACAGTATTCAGAGAGGGCGTGCAGGTTGTCGCCGCCACCGCAACCAATCTCGCAAATGGAAATCCGTCTTTCCTTTGGCCAGGAACCAGTTAGCTTTTTTAATCCTGATATGCTAATAGCATGACCGCCAAGCAGCCTGTTAACCGTATCCAGTTCTTTCATGTTCTGCCTGATATCATCAAAAGGGATATCCGTTGCATCCAGCAGTTCCTTTTCATATGACCGGTTGCGCAGGCTATTCATAACTGGCTGTAAAGGTTTCCATGGTGATTCCCGGGCCGAACGCGGCTCCAAATATAACGGCGGGCCTTACTCGCTTTTCCTGTTCCAGTTCATCCAGTATCCTTTTAAGAACGAATAATATGGTTGGAGAGCTCATGTTGCCGTAGTCATTCAGCACATCATATGAAAACCCCAGGGCTCCGGCATTCACCTGCAGGCTTTCTGCAATGCAGTCCAGTATCTTTTTCCCTCCCGGATGAATGCACCAATGGCTGATTTCTTCCTGCTTCATTCCGGTGGCAGAAAGCGCCTTGTCAACGAGCGCCTTGAAATTTTCTTTTATAAGTTCCGGTACATATCCGGTAAGCGTCATCAGGAAACCCGTTGAAGAAAGCTCCCAGGCCATTTCCTTTTTACCCTTTATCGATACTTCTGAATAAAAGCCATTTATAGAAATGCCGCTGAATTGGCTGCTTTTCGGTTGTATGAGCAAAGCCGCAGAGCCATCAGCAAATAACAGCGAAGAAGTCATGTTATCGGTTGAAATCAATTTTTGGAAATGAAGCGTGCATAATTCAGTGCAAACAACCACCACATTCGCAGTTGGATCGGATTTACAGAAAGCATCAGCCAGTTTTAGTGCATGAATGGCAGCATAACAGCCCATGAAATTGATGGATGTTCGAATGGTATCCTGTTTAAGGTCCATCATTTCCATAATCTGCAGGTCTGTTCCCGGAGCGCTTAACCCGGTACAGCTTACCGTTATCAGGTGTGTAATTTCATCTTTGTTAATCTTGTTGCGGATACAATCCTTGATTGCATCTGCCGATAAAGAGGCTGCATGTTCCTGGTATATCTCCATCCGTTTTTCAAGCCCGGGAAAAGGTTCCAGGTCTGCACTCACCGGGAATAATTTTCTGTCGCCTGCAGATGCATTGTAATCAGGCAAAACTGAATACCGGGTGCTGATTCCGCTTTGCCTGTACAGGAATCTTAGTTTGCGGCTTTCTGATTCATCACGGCAATACACTTTTTCTGCAAATGCAAAAAGGTCATCCTGTTTATGCCGGTAACCTGGAACTTTTGTTGCAATGGAAATAATCTTGCTCACAATTTGCTGTTTAAAAATAAATAGATAAAAGCTGCATTGGTAAAGAATGATGCCAGCAGGTTCATTCGCATACTGTTTACAAAACTGGCTTCCCTCACATCATGATAAACCTTATAAAACCACCACGAAAAAAAAACCAGCACAGGAATAAAAAATAACTGAATGATAAAAAAGCCGTTCAGGTTGTTATTAGTGTGGAGATAAATAGCCAGTACAATCATAGCAGTTGCATATATGACAGATGTGAACAGGAAGGTACCCCTGTAACCCAGCTTATAACTCAGCGTAATGATGCCATCCTGCTTATCCTGTATAAACTGGTAAACCTGTGTTAACGGGTAAAATCCGCCAATGAGCAAGGAAGCAGCCAGTACACCCAGTAACGGTATATCCAGTGTTCTGGATACACTGCAACCATGCATTACAAGGAAAAAAATTAATCCGCCCTGGCAGAATATCACTGTTAGATAGCCGGTTACCGGGTATTTCTTTAAACGGATGCCCCGGTAACTGTAAGCCCTGGAAGCGGTAATAAATGCGAGTATCCCCAAAAAGAACCAGCTGCTTATATACAGGCTGCAGGCAAGCGCTGCCAGGTCCATGAATACCGTTACCAGGTAAAGTTGGCGGGTTGGCTGTTTCGGGTTCTTTATGCCGCCGATACTGCCGGTATCCCTGTCCATATAACTGTTGTAACCGTTGCTGGCTGGATAAACGAGTAAGTGTAATATAAAAAAGACAAGTATGGTTGATGTGGAATCAATGTTATTCACCTGGCTCAGTGATAACCAGAAAACCGGCATCAGGAAAAAAGAAAACTGGAAACGGAGTAATTGTATGGTTGATGATTTGAGCATGTACCGGTAACAACAGGTTAAATTAAGTAATGTTTGTTAAATGTTGTGCTTACATCCAAACAATCTTAGCAATCATTTGTAATTTGTATGGTAAATCTACGGTATGAAGAAGTT
>CALKVC010000197.1 GCA_937996595.1 uncultured Chitinophagaceae bacterium | reverse complement strand
AAACGCGATTGAAAGAAGTAAAATCATTAGATGTTATTGTGCCTCCAGGCGCTGAAAAAACATTGTATGAGCCTAAATTTGCATTAGAATCTAAAGGACAACATTTAGAGTCGTTAATGTTAATTGTAGGAGGAGCAGATAAAGTGGTAACACAAGCCGATATGCAGACGTTAACTGTTTTGCGAAAGAAAAACTCAGATCTATATGTTGTACCTGGGGTTGAAAACGATAAGAATTTTACTTCAAACAAGAATGAATACTTCAATAGAATCAAGGCTTTCTTAGCGAAACAGTACTAAGAAAATCATATGTTTTAAACAAAAAAGTCTCGGAGTTGCTCCGGGACTTTTTTTATGTAATGTTTTAAGCTGCAGGTTCCGGCCTGCCTAATTTTCTTCCGAATACCACCAGGTGAACAGCAGCAAAAATGATTGAAATGTAAAACAAGGTCCTGTCTGTATCAAAACCAGCGGTATATTGATGTAAGAATCCGGCAACTACCAGGAGCAGGCATAATGCAATACTTGTATACCTGGCAATCCTCATGCCTTTCCTGTTATCTGTTCCATTTCCCAGGTGGCTGTGTTTGGCGCCATACACCAGGTAAATGTCCATTCCTATGAGCATCCAAACAAGTAACCTGATCCAGGTATCCATGGGAAGGAATACCATCATGAACAGGCAAACGGCAATCCCCAATATAGGAACCAGCGGTACCAAAGGTGTTTTAAATGCCCTGGGAACATCAGGCATTTTGTTTCTCATCACCCATACGCCAACGCATACCAGGATAAAGGCGAATAAAGTGCCGATACTTGTCATTTCACCTACAACCCTTGCAGGAACGAACGCTGCAAACAAACTTACAAACAGCATGAACAACAAATTGCTTTTTGCAGGAGTTTGAGTCTTAGGGTTAACAGTTGAAAATATTTTAGGGATAAGGCCGTCTTTACTCATACTGAAGAAAACGCGTGTCTGGCCCATAAGCATTACCAGGATAACAGAAGCGTATCCTGCCAGTATGGCCACTACGATGGCCCTGTTCAGCCAGGGGTAATCAGGTTTTACAATTCCATCAGCGCCGGCAGTACCCATATGGTCGATGGCAATGGCTACTGGAGCAATACCATCTTTACCTGCAAAAGAAGTGTAACTGGTAACACCGGTCATTACGTGTGCAAACAGGATATATAAAATGGTACAAATGGCCAGTGAACCCAGGATGCCGATGGGCATATCCCGTTTTGGGTTCTTGGCTTCCTGGGCTGCTGTACTTACTGCATCAAATCCTATGTATGCAAAAAACACAATCGCCGCAGCCCGGATAATTCCGCTGAATCCAAAATCGCCGAATTTGCCGCTGTTATCGGGTATATAAGGCGTATAATTGGTATTGTTGATGTATTTCCATCCCAGGATGATGAATACAATAACAACGGTAATTTTCAATGAAACAATAATTGCATTTACAGTGGCGCTTTCCTTTGTGCCTTTTATTAGCAATAAGCTCATTAAAACGATTATGAATACAGCTGGCAGGTTGATAATGCCGCCATCCCAGGGGCCAACGGTAAGGCTTGCGGGCAGATGGATATCGAAACCTTCGAGGAACTTTACCAGGTACCTGCTCCAGCTAATGCCTACCGTTGCTGCACCTACGGCGTATTCCAATACCAGGTCCCAACCTATTATCCACGCTATAAATTCACCCATGGTGGCATAAGAATAGGTGTATGCACTGCCGGCTACCGGAATCATGGAAGCAAATTCTGCATAGCAAAGTCCGGCAAACAGGCAACCCAGTGCGGCAACCACAAAAGAAATGGTAATTGCCGGGCCGGCATGATTAGCTGCAGCCATTCCGGTAATTGAAAATAAACCTGCACCAATGATTGCTCCTATTCCCAAAGCAACAAGCCCGCCTGCACCCAGGGTCCTTTTAAGGGTATGGCTTCCGGTTTCGTCGGCTTCGTTTAAAAGGGCAGCCATGGGTTTTCTTACAAATAAACTCATACAGTTAGTTGATTTTTATTTTAAATGTAATGGAAAAATAAGCAATATAATTTTATTACAGCAACCATTGATACATTTTTGTAATACCGTATGCGCTTAACAAGCATTATATCATATATTGCGACAATAATTTTCTAATATGGAAGAGGGCAAGTCTAAAAAAAGCAGGCTTACATTATATATAGGGATAGCGTTATTATTGGGCATTGTAGCCGGGTTTATCCTCAACAAGCAATATGTGGGTAATGAAAACGCCCGTATCATGCAGGCCGAATTAACACAAAAGTTGTTGAGGAACAGCTTAAAAGCATATGAAACCCCGAAAGACAGTGTGGCATTTCATGCGCTCAGCGTACAGCGTGATGCATTGGTTTCAAAAAAGAAAGCGGCAGAACATGACATTCTGGAAAGCAATGATGCTACAGCAATAATGAACCGGATATCTGGTTATACAGATTCTATCAACCATCTAACCAGCAGCATGTCGGTATTATTGGATACGGCAAATGTCGCTTATAAGGCTTTGGTGAAAGAGAAGGAACTGGTGGATGCTCAAAAGAATGCAAGCCTGAAAGCAAGGGATAAAAAACTGGAATGGTTCAGCCTGCTGGCCGACATATTCATCCGGCTGATCAAGATGATTGTTGCCCCGCTTGTATTCACCACTTTGGTGGTTGGGGTTGCCAAATTAGGCGATATAAAAGCCGTAGGCAGAATAGGAGGTAAGACGTTGTTGTGGTTTATCAGCGCTTCCCTTATGAGCCTCCTGCTGGGTATGGTGCTGGTAAATATTTTTCAGCCGGGCAGTGCGATGAACCTGCCACTTCCCGAAAATGCCGGTAACCTCGGTATAGATAAAGCCGCCCTTACCTTAAAAGATTTTTTCTATCATGTTTTCCCGGCCAGTTTTGCAGATGCGATGGCTAAGAATGAGATCCTGCAAATTGTAGTTTTCTCTTTGTTTTTTGGGGTAGCTGCAGCAGCATTGGGCGATATTGCCCATCCTGTGATAAAAGCACTGGATGCCGTGGCGCATATCATACTGAAAGTGACTGGTTATGTGATGAAATTTGCACCTGTGGCCGTTTTTGGCGCTATGGCAGCTATTATAGCCAAACAGGGGCTGGGTATCTTAAAAACATATTCCATCTTTATCGGTGAATTTTATTTGGGGCTTATCATACTTTGGCTGGTGCTCATTTTTGCCGGATTTGTTGTGCTGAAGAAGCGGGTATTTACTTTGATTAAACGGATTAAGGACCCGATATTACTAGCTTTCAGCACTTCCAGCAGTGAGGCTGCATTCCCAAAAACAATGATGGAGCTTGAAAGATTCGGATGTAAAGACAAGATTGTGAGTTTTGTTTTGCCACTTGGTTATTCATTCAACCTGGATGGCAGTATGATGTATATGACGTTCGCATCCATATTTATTGCGCAAAGCTTTGGCATTCAGCTCGACCTGCCAACACAGGTAAGCATGCTCCTGGTGCTGATGCTTACCAGTAAAGGGATTGCCGGGGTGCCTAGGGCATCATTGGTTGTTATTGCAGGTACACTGGCAACTTTCAATATACCTGAAGCAGGCATTGCTCTCCTGTTGGGTATCGATCCGTTGCTGGATATGGGCCGCAGTGCCACCAACGTAGTAGGAAATAGTGTAGCCACAGCCGTTGTAAGTAAATGGGAGGGCGAACTGGATGATTAGGTTTTGTGAATTATTGATAAAAAGACAAAGGAATTATATGAAACAGGTTGTTTTGATGCTTATTGTATTGTTGGCCGGTTTACCGGGGGCAAGGGCCGCGGATTCCATAAGGATTAACCTGGTAAACCAATATAAACAGCATGTTTCAGAAGTACAGGTAACAATCGGGAATGTAAGTTATGTTTCTGATAAGAATGGCGATATCGTATTGCCTGCAACCGGATGGGACTCTGTAACAATAACAAGGGAAGGCTATCAGCAACGGGTACTCGCAGCCAGTGAAGTAGGCAAAGGAGAACCGGTGATTGTTGAAAAACATTTTAGCTGGACCGATCTGCTAACGCCTATGTTTTATATCCTTTATGGCGGTATCTGGCTCCTGTTGCTTATTATTTTTGCTGAAACTGGTTTGTTTATCGGGTTTTTCTTTCCCGGAGATTCATTGTTATTTGTAGCCGGCATTTTAAGCACCCCGCTGGTTGATTCCATTTCACTGAATACCGGAAATGATTTTTTAAACCTGCTGATCATTTCAGGAATGTGTATCGCAGCAGGGATACTTGGCAATACGGTAGGGTATATGACCGGCCGAAAGGTTGGCCCGGCCATGTTTAACTGGAGAGACAGGCTCCTTTTCAAGAAAAAATACCTTTACCAGGCAAAAGAGTTTTATGAGAAACACGGCGGCGGGGCCATCGTATTTGCCAGGTTCCTGCCTTTCATACGCACTTTTGCTCCTATTGTTGCCGGTATAGTAAGTATGGATAAAAAGAAATTCAGTTTCTATAATATAGTAGGTTGTATTGCATGGGTTACTTCCATGTTATTCATTGGCCATTACCTGAACGCATTTACCAAACAGCAGTTCGGGCTGGACCTTGAAAAGCACCTTGAAATAATTGTGATAGGAATTGTGCTGGTAACAACAGCTCCGGTCTTCATTAAACTGTTTTTCGGTAAAAAGAAAACTCACACAAGTTCATAAGTGTACATGCAAAAATCATCACATTCTATTTTCAGTGTAGCTGTGCTGGTAGCCGCTCTCGGTTATTTTGTTGATATTTACGACCTGTTGTTATTCAGTATCATCAGGGTTCCCAGCCTGCAATCATTAGGGTTGTCTAAAGAACAGGTCACCATCAATGGGGAAAGTATCATCACCTGGCAGATGGCCGGCCTCCTGATAGGTGGAATCATCTGGGGTGTAATGGGCGACAGGAAAGGAAGGCTGAGCGTGTTGTTCGGTTCCATCATATTATATTCACTCGCCAACATTGCCAACGGATTTGTACAGAATGTAGAGCAGTATAAACTGATACGCTTCATTGCAGGCCTTGGTCTGGCTGGAGAATTGGGGGCAGGCATCACATTGGTTTCGGAACTTACTTCCAAAGAAAAAAGAGGAGTGGCTACATCTTTGGTAGCAGGTATCGGGTTAACGGGCGCCGTAGTTGCGTTTGTTATGAAAGAAAATTTCGACTGGCGTACCTGTTATTTCATAGGGGGCGGGCTCGGGTTATTATTGCTGCTGTTGCGTATTTCCGTATTTGAATCGGGTATGTTTCATGATGCGAAGAATATGGAAGTGCAACGGGGTAATTTCTTCATGCTGTTTACCAATAAGAACAGGCTTAAACGTTACCTGCTCAATATATTTATTGGGATGCCAACCTGGTTTGTAATCGGTGTGCTCGTTACATTTTCGGGTGAGTTTGGTGAAAAGATGGGAATCAAAGAAAAAATTGATCCGGGTAAAGCAATCATGTATGCCTATGCGGCCATTTCTGTGGGCGACATCCTCATCGGGCTCATCAGCCAATGGTTGCAGAGCAGGAAAAAAGCATTGTTCCTCTTTTATGGGATTACTATCTTTTTCATGGTCCTGTTTTTTACAGTTCTTAGAAACGGAACCGCCAACAGCCTGTACTGGATTTGTGCCGGCCTTGGTTTTGGCACCGGCTTCTGGGCTATTTTTGTTACCATGGCTGCCGAACAGTTTGGTACCAATCTTCGGGCAACAGCTGCTACAACCATTCCCAATATGGTTAGAGGTATGCTGGCCGTTTTCATCCTGCCTTTATTTAAAACAATCAGGGGTTTCACAGATTATTATACCGGCGGATGGATAACTGCTGTCATCATCATGCTGATAACAATCACGGCATCCGTTTTCATTGAAGAAACCTTCGGAAAAGACCTGAATTATGTAGAAAAGTAAAACCATCCCCAGCATTGCCGAAAATATTAATCATACGTTTTTCTTCTATTGGTGACATAGTGCTTACAACACCTGTTTTCCGCTGCATAAAAAAACAGGTACCCGGCGCCGAAGTGCATTTTGTTACCAAGAGCAGCTACCGGCAGGTAACCGAACACAATCAATATATAGATAAATTTTTCTACCTGCAGGATAATCTTGCTGCGTTGGTAAACGATTTAAAGTTAGAGCAGTACGATTATGTAGTAGACCTTCATAATAACTTTCGGAGTTTGCGGATCAGAAGGGCATTGAAAAAAAAATCATTTGTGGTTAGGAAACTGAATGTTGAAAAATTCCTGCTGACCAATCTTAATATCAACATCATGCCAGCCGAACATATCACTACACGTAGCCTGGCAGCAGTGGCTCCTTTGGGAGTAACCGATGACGGGCTGGGGCTTGATTATTTCATTCCGGCAAAAGATGTTGTTACCGCGGATGATATACCCACTTCACATGCAGCAGGATTTATTGCGGTTGTAATTGGGGCTACCTATGAAACCAAGAAACTCCCGGTGAGCAAATTGCAGGAATTGTGCAGGGAAACAGACCATCCGGTAATATTACTGGGCGGCCCGGAAGACAAGTTTAACGGCGAAATGATAGCCTCTGTAGATCCGGTTAAAGTTTATAACGCCTGCGGAAAATTCAACCTGAATGAGTCGGCCGACCTGCTGCGGCAGTCAAAACTCGTGGTAACACACGATACAGGACTGATGCATATTGCTGCCGCTTTGCAAAAACCAATCATTTCCATATGGGGCAATACGGCACCTGTTTTTGGTATGTATCCATATTACGGTAACAGGTTGAATCAACCGTTTGATGTAATGGAAGTGAAAGGTATTTCCTGCCGCCCCTGTAGTAAGATCGGTTATCATCAATGCCCGATGGAACATTTTAAATGTATGGAGAAACAGGATATTCATGCAATTGTTTCAGCCATCAACAACAGGCTGGGGAGGTGATTGTTGTACAAGGCTGTTAAGTTTATTATAAATCTGCTCTCTTTAATATTTTATTAGCAATGCAGGCGTTTCTTTTGGATTGGAAATAATGTAACAAATATGAAGTGTATCGCTGTTTTCCTGTTATGGTTCATACCATTTGGCCTGGTTGCCCAGGTGAAGACAAATATTCAATGGACAGAGAAATCAACCCTGCCGGCAGCGGATGTAGTGTATTACAGGCCGGAGAACAAACTGGTTTGGGATGATTTCCTGGGAAAGCCAGTTGAGGCCGGCAGAACGGCAGCCATTACGATGTCTGGTTTCGGTTATACGGCAAGTATGCATGCAAACGGGAAAAACGGCGACCTGGCAATAAATGTCTATTGTTTCTTCAATAAGAAAAAATCATGGGTTAAGCCCGGAAAAACAACTGCCTATATCCTCACCCACGAGCAGCGGCATTTTGATGTAAGCTTTATTGCCGCCAATATTTTTATTGATAAGGTGCAAAGTGCTGTTATTGGCGTATCAGATTATAATACCATCATTTCCGGGATATACAAGGACTGTATAGAAATCATGAACCAGATGCAGGATGAGTATGACGAACAGACGGATAATGGCCTGGACAAAGAGAACCAGGAAAAATGGAACAGGTTCATAGACGGTAAGCTGGCAATCATCAAAGGCTGACAACCAAAACCGGTATCTTTAATTCGTGCCTCACCGCATTTACGGTTTCACCATAAATAAAATCTTTCAACCCGCTGTGGCCGTGTGCACCAACTACCAGCATATCCGCATTTTCCGATGTAACGATCCTTACAATCTCCCTGGCGCTGTGCCTGAAGCCCAGGATACCTTTTGACTGGTATCCTTTCTGCCGTAATTCATTAACATAAAAGTCAATCCTTTCCTTATCTTTTTTTGTTTCATAATCGGCGGTCTGGTCGCCCAGCAGGATGGCAGAAGCGCTTTCAACAATATGGATCAGGATGAATTCCGTTTCACCTTTCGATTGTCCAATGGCTGCAGCCAGCAATTTTGAGTCATTCTCACTGAAATCAAGGGCAACTGCGATTTTTGAATAAACCGGAATTTTCATCTGGCCAATACTTTCCAAGTCCGGGTGCATCTGTATGGAAAGCGGGGTTTTCTGTTTGCTGATCAATGGGTATAGGATTGAATAAATGAGCAGTATTACAAAGAGCAGGCCGGCAATGATGATGATAAGTTTACCGGCGATGCTTTCAGAATTTGAAAAATACCCTGCCGCTTCTTCAGTAACCATTTTAACATTGAGGTACACCAAAACAGAAGCTACCAGCCATGCAAGCACTTTTATTACCGGTTTGATGGCAAAATCGCCCATGGTTTTCCGGTCGCTTGTAAAATGTATAAGGGGTATAACGGCAAAGCCTAGCTGCAAACTTAGCACCACCTGGCTGAATATGAGCAGGCTGTCTACCTCGTCTTCTCCGAATATGGCAATCACCGCGATAGCGGGTATGATGGCAACCAGCCGGGTGATAAGCCTTCGCATCAACGGGTTGATACGAAGCCGCAGGTATCCTTCCATTACGATCTGTCCGGCCAGGGTTCCGGTTACCGTTGAGCTTTGTCCGGATGCGATCAGTGCAACGGCAAATAACGTAGAAGCGATGGTAGATCCCAGCATTGGTGATAACAGTTCATGTGCCTGTCTTATTTCACCCACATCTGTTCTGCCTGTTTTGAAAAAAACCGTTGCGGCCAGGATGAGGATGGCGGCATTGATAAGGAAAGCGATATTAAGTGCGATGGTACTGTCTATGAAACTGAATTTTAATGCTTCCCTGATGCCTTGTTTATCTTTCCGGATTTTCCGGGTTTGTACCAGGGCGGAATGCAGGTACAGGTTGTGTGGCATTACGGTGGCCCCGATTATACCAATGGCCAGGTATAAGGATGTTTCTGCTGGCAATGCATTGCTCATTTGTTTTGCCTTATACAGGTCTTTAGCTTCCGGTAAGGAAGGGATGAACCCTTTGAGTATGTCAAACAACTGAGGTTGGGCAAGGATGATGTTGATGAGGAAGCAAAACCCTATAACGGCGACAAGTGCGAAGATGAAGGCTTCCATTTTTCGGATGCCGAGCCTTTGGAGGTAGAGCAGCAGGAAAGTGTCTAAAACAGTAATTGATACGCCCCAAACCAGCGGCAGGCCGGTTAACAGTTGGATACCAATGGCCATGCCCAGCACTTCAGCGAGGTCGGTGGCGGCAATGGCAATCTCGGCAAGCAACCATAAGATGAAGTTGATATATGTAGGGTATGCTTCTCTGTTAGCCTGTGCCAGGTCTCTTCCCCTTACGATTCCCAGCCTGGCACTCAGGCTTTGCAGCAACAGCGCCATCAGGTTACTCATCAGCAGAACCCATATTAAAGTATAGCCGTATTTGCTTCCTCCTGCCAGGTCGGTTGCCCAGTTTCCCGGATCCATGTATCCAACACTTACGAGGTAAGCGGGCCCCAGGAATGAGAGGAACCTTCTCCAGCCGCGGGGCTTGCTGGTTATATCCACGGATTCATGCACTTCACTCAGGGAGTGGTCTTTTTCACTTAGATGGTTCATACGATGCAGAATACATTTTGTGCCACCTGCTTACTGATTACAGTAACCGGTTGCCTGTCAATTTTTATTTCAACTGATCCGTCGAATTCAAAACGGCGGATCACTTTCAGTTTTGTGCCAATGCCGATCTGGTAATGTTTCAGCATGTCTAACATTTCATCGCTCTGGTTCTTTACAGATGATACGGCAGCTGTTTTTTTTAAGGGGATGCTGCATAAGTCCGATTGCCTGATGTTTTTGATACGCCCGTTATGGTCAGGTATAGGGTCTCCATGCGGATCAAAGGAAGGGTTGCCCAGGAAATTATCGAGCCTGGTGATCAGTTCACTGCTGGTTATATGTTCCAGTTCTTCGGCAACCTGGTGCACTTCATCCCATTCAAAACCAAGTTTGTTTACCAGGAAATATTCCCACAGCCTGTGTTTCCTGATGATGCTCAGGGCTTTCCTGTTACCTGCTTCCGTAAGGTTGAATCCTTTGTACCGCTGGTAATGAACGATCCTTTTTGCCCGTAGTTTTTTGAGCATGTCAGTGACCGAAGCCGGTTTGGTATTCATTTCTTCCGATAGGGAAGTGGTGCTCACCTTGTTAGTGGCATGCTGCAGGTGGTATATGGCCTTAATATAATTTTCTTCAGTGGATGTGTGATTCATCAAAAATTAAATTTAGACAAATCTAAAAATATATTTTGTATTTACCTAATTGGTGTTATAAGCCCCGCATGTACAGCCTGTGCCATGTGTATTAATATTTGATAATAGCTGTTGTGATTAGGAAAAAATGGTTTTATATTGCACCTCAAATAGAAAAAAAGAGAATATGAGTTTTTCCAAGTATGAAGTTCCTTACCCGACTGACCACGCTTACAGCAAGAAAATCGCCTATTTTTCAATGGAGTTTGCCGTTCATCAGCCATTGAAAATATACAGTGGCGGACTGGGTTTCCTGAGCGGCTCGCACCTGAGAAGCGCCTATGAATTACGCCAGAACCTGATTGGTATCGGCATTTTATGGAAATATGGTTATTATGACCAGGCACGCAACCAGGACCAGACACTCCAGGTACAGTGGAATGAAAAGATCTACAATTTCCTGGAAGATACAGGTATAAAGTTCCAGATAAATATACATGAGAACCCGGTTTGGGTGAAAGCCTATTACCTGAACCCTGAAACGTTTAAAAGCGCTCCGCTGTTCCTCTTAAGTACCGATTTGCCGGAGAATGATTATGTGTCTCAAACCATCACGCACCGCCTGTACGACGCCAATGTGGCAACCAAAGTGGCACAATTCATTTTGCTGGGTGTAGGTGGCGCCAAACTGCTGGATGAACTTCAATTTAATCCGGAATTATATCACCTGAATGAAGCACATGCTGTAAGTGCTGCTTTTTACCTGTATAAAAAATACGGCAGTAAAGAAGAAGTGAAGAAGAGGCTGGTGTTTAC
>CALKVC010000196.1 GCA_937996595.1 uncultured Chitinophagaceae bacterium | reverse complement strand
GTGTGCTCTTCCGATCTTGCAGGTTCAGGCGCTGGTTTGGGTTTCCGGTCTTCAGGCAATTTACAGCAGGATGGCAATTTTTTATAAGCTGTTTCCTCAGCGGTAACATCATCAGCATCGTAACCGGTATTGGCTATAGAAGCCTTGATGTTTTCAATATTTGTACGGTCGGTGATCCAGGTTACGGTAGTGGTCTTTTTCTTAATATCCACTTTTACTGAAGTTACCCCATATTCATGACCAAGGAATTTTTCAATCCTTTCCTTGCACATGTCGCATTGAACACCCGGTGTTTTTATAACGGCCTTATCCGTTGCTTTTTGCTGGGCAAATGCCGTGCAGGCCACCAACAATAAGGATACAATGGTTAGTTGAATTTGTTTCATGATTTGCTGTTTTGAATAACTGTTTAAATTATAAAATGATGCTAGCATGCTGATACAGTTGCAGCCTGTTCAAAATTATCCTATTTCCCCCAGGCTGAAGGGTTTATCCGCCAATTTAACAATGATTTTTGCTGGCGCTCATCCACCAGCTTCTTATCGATGGCCAACTGGATCAGTATCTCATAACTGGTTAATGACCGTAGCCTGATTCCCGCTGTTTCAAAAGCATGTTCAGCTTCGGGAAACCCATAATTGAACAGGCTCACCATACCAATCACTTCCAGTCCGGAATCCCTTAGTACTTCACAAACCTGCAGGCTGCTTTTTCCTGTAGAAACCAGGTCTTCAATTACCAACACTTTCTGCCCTTTCTGAAAAAAACCTTCAATCTGGTTACCCATTCCGTGCTCTTTAGGTTTTGGCCTTACGTATATAAACGGAAGTTTCAACTGGTCGGCTGCCATGGCTCCCCAGGGAATGCCGGCAGTGGCCACGCCAGCCAGTGAATCCGCTTCCGGAAACTGCTCAAATACCACACTGCATAACTCGCTTTTTATAAAATCCCTTACATAAGGAAATGAAAGTGATTTGCGGTTATCGCAGTATATCGGGCTTTTCCAGCCGCTTGCCCAGGTAAACGGGTTTTCCGTATTTAGTTTAACAGCGCCAACCTGTAATAATTTTTCGGCTACAGCCCTGCTTCCTTCAGTTGTAATGGTAGTATTCATCAAATAAAATTAAGGCACTCTGTATTATGTGTGCACAATACAAATATAGCTTAATTGAAATGGTTGTGGTTTCTAAATCCTATTTTTAGGTTCTAATAATTACTATATGCAGATAAAGATCTATTACGGTGAAAAACCAGTGTATATATGTGATGAACTGGATGACAGCTTGCATGAATTGCTGCATCATCCGGATGTTGTTTTTGTTGATGAACTGTCAACACCAGCCATCAAATCGCTGGTTCATGAAATAAAGAAAGAAGGGTTTCATGCAGGTATTCTCTGGAATAAGGATTTTGAAAAACTGAAGAAGGCTTTTTTCAAACATTTTACGGTAATAGAAGCGGCTGGCGGTATTGTTCAGAATGATGAAAAAGACCTGCTGTTCATTTTCAGGAGGGGGAAATGGGACCTTCCAAAAGGAAAAATTGAAAAGGGGGAAAGCCCGGAAATTTGCGCCGCAAGGGAAATTGAAGAAGAAACCGGTGTAACCGGGTTAAAGTTGAAAAAAAAAGCAGGCATTACATACCACTTATATGATGAATATGGAAAACACTTCCTTAAAATCAGCCATTGGTTTTATTTCACCTGCCCTTCCAAACAGTCATTAACCGCACAAACAACGGAAGATATCACAGAAGTAAAATGGTTTAAAACAAAGGATATTAAAAAGCCTGTTGCCAATACGTATGCTACTATTAAGGATATTTTAGGTGTTTTTTTTGATACGCCTTGATGGGGTGATTGATTTGGAGATTAATTGATTTGGAGATTTGGAAATGAATGATTATGTAGGATGGTTAATAATTATCAATTAGAATAAATAATATTCACACCAATAAATAGCATTTCCGGATTCGTATAAATAAGTTCGCATAATAGAACATATTTAATACGATTATATGCAGGGGAATAAAGGCAATAATTTGATTGTGGATCTTACTTTTGATTTTGCCTTACAAATCATCAGGTATTCTGAAGTGCTGGAAAATAACCGCAGATATGTAATAGCAAGGCAATTGTTGAAATCGGGCACTTCTATTGGTGCAAATGTAAGGGAAGCCCAAAATGCGGAAAGCACAAGAGACTTTATTCATAAACTTAAGATAGCGGCCAAAGAAGCAGATGAAACCATTTACTGGCTCGCCTTATGCAAGGTTTCATATGCGCATGAAATTTGTAATGAACTAACTGATTTATGCCATTCGATCATCAGGGTTCTTTCAAAGATCATATCCACTTCCAAATCAAAAAGCAGCTATTAAACCTTCATCATGCCTCAATCATAAATCTCCAAATCAATTCATCTCCAAATCAATTCATTTCCAAATCAGCCTTTCTTCTCCAAAACCGCCACCGTTAACCGGCACACACAAACCAATTTGTTATCATCATCAAGAATCCTGATATCCCAAACATGGGTGGCTTTTCCAATATGCAAAGGAGTGGCTTTTGCAGTAACATAACCCGACCTGGCACTTCGTATATGGTTTGCATTAATTTCCAGCCCCACACAAGCAAATTTTTCAGGATCAATGATCAATTGCGAACCTACACTTCCCACCGTTTCGGCAAGGGCACAACTGGCGCCTCCATGCAATAAACCAAAAGGCTGCCGGGTACGTTCGTCAACAGGCATCCGCATCCTGAGAAAGTCGGAACCAATTTCCAGCCATTCCATTCCCAGGTGGGTACTCATGGTTTTTGTACTAAACGCCTTCAGGTTTTCAAGCGTAAGGCTTTTATTGAACCAGATCATTTACATTATTTGTTTTACATTTTCTTAATAGAAAGGTTAACTGCATCCGGGAGAAATTTTGACACATCCCCTCCGTTTTTTAAAACATCACGTACAAGTGTAGACGCAACTGAGGTATATTGAGGGAGGCATGTAAGGAAAACCGTTTCAATATTATCAGCAATACTCCGGTTCATATCGGCAATTGCCTTTTCATACTCAAAATCATTCACATACCGTATACCCCTTAGAATAAATGTTGCCCCAACCTGGCGGCAGCAATCAACCGTTAGGCCATCATAAGCAATGGCCGCAACCTTATCATTTCCCCTGTAAATTTCATGTAACCATTCCAGTCTTTGCATTTCACTGAACATGGGTTGCTTATTTACATTCCGGCCTATCCCGATCACTAACTTGTCGAATAAGGGCAATGCCCGGTTGATAATATCCGTATGGCCCAGCGTTACCGGGTCGAATGTTCCGGGGAATAAGCAGATTCTGTTCATGGAAAAATATTTATGATGTATGATGTATGATGTATGATTTATGATGTATAATTTATGATTGGGCCTTTTGCCATTTACCGGCTAACAGGTACAACACAGCCATGCGTACGGCTACGCCGTTTTCCACCTGTTGTAAGATAATTGAGTTATTGCCATCAGCCACATCACTGTCAATTTCCACACCCCGGTTTATTGGCCCCGGGTGCATGATTACGATATCTTTTTTTACTTCGTCCAGTATTCTTCTGCTAACACCATAAGCAAGGTTATATTCCCTTAATGATGAAAATAGCACCTGGTTTTGCCTTTCAAGCTGTATACGCAGCACATTGGCTACATCACACCATTGCAAAGCATTTTTAAGGTTATACTCCACTTTTACATCAAGCGCTTCCCTGATATATGTTGGAATGAGTGTAGGCGGGCCGGCAACCATCACGTCTGCACCCATCTTTTTTAACAGGTAAATATTGCTAAGTGCAACCCTTGAATGCATAATATCGCCAATAAGTACCACTTTCCTTCCTTCCAGGGAACCTGTTTTTTCAAGTATGGAAAATGCATCCAGCAATGCCTGTGTTGGATGTTCATTTATGCCATCTCCTGCATTGATGATGGCTGTATCCGGCAAGTGTTTTGAAAGGAAATGCGGCGCCCCGCTGGCACTATGGCGCATCACCAGCATGTCTACTTTCATGCTCAGGATATTATTCACCGTATCCAGCAGTGTTTCCCCTTTTGATACCGAAGATCCGGAAGCGGCAAAATTGATGGTATCAGCACTCAGCCTTTTTTCGGCTAGTTCAAATGAAATGCGTGTTCGGGTGGAATTTTCGTAAAACAGGTTTACAATGGTAACATCCCGTAAGGCGGGCACTTTTTTAACCGGCCTTTGTAACACTTCTTTGAACTGGTTGGCTGTAGATAAAATAAGGGAAATATCTTCTTTATTAAGGTCTTTAATGCCTAATAGATGTCTGGTAGATAGTTGCATTAAGAAGCGAAGCTACAGAAAAAAGCGATATGAGGCAATATGGGGATTAGTTGATTGGGAGATGAATTGATTTGGAGATGAATTGATTTGGAGATTTGGAGATGAATCGATTTGGAGATGAATCGATTTGGAGATGAATCGATTGGGAGATGAATCGATTGGGAGATGAGTGGATTTGCTTATAGCGTGCCGGGAAAACTAAAATAACCATTACTGGTGATTATCAATAGATAACAACCTGCTTTTGGTCCCACTCTACTTTTACTTTCTGGCTTATCATCGTATCAATGGCTTTACCGCAAAAATCGGGTTGTATAGGCAATTCGCGGTTGAATCTACGGTTAATCAATACACATAATTCCACTTTCCTTGGCCGGCCAAAATCCTGCAGAGCATCCAGGGCTGCCCTGGTTGTTCGGCCGGTATACAAAACATCATCAATCAAAATAACTTTCTTTCCTTCAATGGAAAAAGGGATATAGGTATTATTGGCAACATGAAGCTCATTCCGGATATCATCGCGGTAAAATGTTATATCAAGCAGGCCATAATTAATTTTTTCACCCGGGCATAATTTGGTAATCTCGGCGATGATACTATCGCTCAGTTTTGTACCGCGTGGCTGGATACCGATGAATACAATATTATCAAGCTTTTCTGAATCCTCTACCAATTGCTGCGACAGCCGCTTGATCGTCAAGAGCAGTTGCTTTGTATCAAGTAATATTTGCATGCGCTGAAAAAATTAATCTTTCTGAATACAAAAATACTGTACTTCTTCCAAGATATGCCGGATATTATATCTGTATCCGGTAGCATTATCAAAAAATGTATTACAAAAAACAGGAAAAGTAATCCGGTAAACTCTTCTCCCATGAGCCTGGCAATGAATTCCTTTAATCAATGAAACAAATATCTTTAAACAAGAATGCCCCGGTGAAGGGGCATTTATTTAAATCCGGTTATCATCACTTTCCGCCTACCAGTTCTGCCTGTAATTTTTCCAGTGCTTCCCAATCGCCGGCTGCTGCAAGCTTTGCCTGCTTCGGCCAGGTTGCAGGGTTATGTACATTGAATTTGCTTCCCGCATTATCAAGGATTAACTGCAATTTTTTGATACTGCATTTGGAAAGATCCTTGTAAGTAAGGATATTTTCTTTAAGAAGCAGTGCAGAAATTTTCTTGCCTATACCTTCAATTTTAGTAAGGTCATCAGCTGTTGCAGCCTGTTTTTCTTTTTTGGGAGTTTTTATTTTTGCTGTGCTGGTTTTTTTCTCAGCCGCCGGAACAGTCAATACACAATTTTCAACGGGGTAACCATATACTTCAGAAAAAGCAGTTCCGTTATAGTCATTTACCCACCTGCCATCGCTAAGTAAATAGCGGTATTCGTATGTTTTACCGGCAGTAAGGGCCAGTTCTGCGATCATGGAACCATCTTCTCTCTTTTCCAGGTGAATGCCCTCTGCAGGATTCCAGTTATTGAATTCCCCTAATAACACTCCTTCTGTTGCACCGGCAACCAGCTCTGAAGGTAATGTGAATAAAATTTTTTTCTTTGTCATAATGCTTATTTTAACAGATATATACTCAACTGCCCTTTATACCGTGATACTGAAAATGTAACCCTGTGTTTATTCACATTGTATTCACAGTTGGTTATAATGGCTTAATTCTCGCTTTGCCGGTTATATACCGGTATGCGATACTATCATTAATTATAAGGTGATACAAATGATTATTTACAACTTGCCTGTGTTGCCCGTAAATGGTATATGACGTTGCAACCATAACTTTCCGTTCATATATAACCCTGTAAGCCTGTTGTGCAAAAGAACAGGAAGGCAACAGGTAAATGATGATGTGAATCAGCCACTTCAATTTCTCATATATTTTACATAAACAAAGGCCCGGATATTTGTCCGGGCCTATTTTAAAATTTATTTTTCCTTCATGAAAGGATAACTGTAATCTGTAGGCGAATTGAATGTTTCCTTGATGGTACGGGCGCTCAGCCAGCGATACAGGTTCAATATGGAACCTGCCTTATCATTTGTTCCGCTACCTCTTGCACCACCAAAAGGTTGTTGGCCAACAACGGCACCGGTAGGTTTATCATTTATATAAAAATTACCGGCGCTGTTGCGTAATTTATTTGTTGCGGCTTCCACAGCAAACCTGTCACGGGCTATCACTGCACCAGTGAGTGCATAAGCAGAAGTATTATCAACCAGTTTCAGTGTTTCCTCAAACTTATTTTCATCATACACATAAACTGTAAGTATGGGGCCGAAAAGCTCTTCACACATAGTTACGTAATACGGATCTGTTGCTTCAATAATGGTGGGTTCAATAAAATAGCCATCCGTTTTGTCGCACTTACCCCCCACCCAAATCTTTGCTTTACTGTCGCGTTTACGGGCGCCTTTTATATATCCTTCCAGTTTATCAAAACTTTTTTCATCAATAACGGCATTGATAAAATTGGTAAAGTCTTCCGGACTTCCCATTTTAAATGATTTAACACCGGCAATCAGTTTTTTCTTTACTTCTTCGGCCATATTGGAGGGGATATAAGCCCGGGAAGCTGCCGAGCATTTCTGTCCCTGGAATTCAAAAGCACCAATATCTGGAGTGCTTAAACTTCTAGAAGTACCAAGAATATCAAAATCTACCCCTACATAAGTTCCTTTGTTATCCACAGCGGCATTTGCTGGTGCAAAGTTTCCTAATGCCGGATCGGTATAAATTGGATTAATTGATAACGAAAATATTTCATTACCAGGATTTGCAGTTTTCCAATTGGCTAATGTGGTTCTATTTGTAGTTAAAAAACC
>CALKVC010000195.1 GCA_937996595.1 uncultured Chitinophagaceae bacterium | reverse complement strand
TGGCGGTGTAGCTGTCATCTCCGTTACTTCCCATGCCGGCATAATGGCCAATGTTGCGTAAGGTATTACCGCTGATGAATGCGTTTGATGATGAACCGGCATGTATTCCCCTGCTGTTAATATCGGTGAAAGTGCTGCCTGTAACCCTGATGTTTCCTGAGTTAGGATAACCATATATGGCATTCACACCAATGCTTTTAAAATCGCAATTCTGTATAGTTATGCCGGTACGTGACGTAGTATTGATGCCGGTGCTGTTGAACCCGGTAAAATTGATATTGTCAAAAGTGATATAATCCTTGCTGTTCATATTAACGGCCACATCAATGGTGGGAACAGATACATTTACCGGTGAAGTAGTGCTGTATATGGCTATTTTCTTTGTTGTTGAATTATAGCACCATTCGTTCTGCAGGTTTAACGTTCTGATATCATTTTGTATAAAATACCCCCAGCCGGTTTGTATGGCATCGCCGCTGTTGGTGAAATTGATGGTATTTCCTGAAGCAGATGAAATTGTATAGCGGTCCATGATCCAACGGTACTTCCTTAACACAACCTGGGCACCGGTCCAGTCAGTAACGGATGCTTCCAGGTTTTCCGCATCTGTTATGCTGTTGCCGTTCGTGCCGCCAATCGTCCAGTATCCGGCATCGGGAGTTCTTCCCTGTGCAGCATTGGCACCATTTATAGAGATGATATTACATGAATTGAGCGTTGATACCGCTGCTGTGCTTTCCCAGATATTGCTTGAAATAGATGTCCAGCTATCCACTGTTATGAATCCTGAAATTACGGGTCTGGCACCGCTGCCAAATGCACCGAATATTATAGGGTTAGCAACGGTGCCGCTTTTTCCCATAGTTATACTTCCATAAAAAACATCACCTCTTTGAAATAAAACCCTGTCACCTGCGTTTAGGGTGCCGGAAATTATATTGAGTTTGCTAATTGTTTTCCAGGGAGTTGAGGGGTTTTGTGCTTCAATGGCAGATCTGGAATCGTCACCGTTACTCGAGGAAAAATAGTAATCAGTTGCTTTGATGGAACCACCAATGCATAGTGATACCAACAGTAGTAGGTATTTCATGTAAGTATAAGATATTAGATTTATGTGTTATCGTCTCAAACGAAATAACGGCCAATTTATTGTTCATTTGAATAGTAACCTGTCACAACAATTTTTCATTGAATTAAAAACTTCGCCAAAACATAGCAAATACAGTGCTATCATGGATTTTTTCATCAGGATTTATTAACAATCGGAATCTATTTTTCAACATAAGGGCTTCAAAATTAATATATATAAAGTAAATTTATTTATAATTTATACAAGTATACAATGTAGCGAAATAAAAATTAAAATAAATAATAAATTATGGTCTTTTTAAAAATTACATTAAGTTATTATTAAATGTGATTGATTTCAAACTTTCCTGTCTGATGTACCGGTAAAATTTTTTGGATTTTTTAGCCAGGATAAAGGATTACCATTCAATTAAATGGTAATCCTTTTCATTTATTACCCGGTTGTTTAATTTTTCTGAAATACATTCCAAAAATTCTTTAACCACACCGAAATTTTGTGTACGTTTTATTTCACTTTTCATGAAATAAAATCTAAATTTGTACCATTATTACCTCTTAACCGTTCCTATCATCCTCAGAAAGCAGCCGTGATTTTCACCAATCCTCGGAAAATTACCATCTTTTACCCAAGGTTAGGAATGTTTGTTCATTACAAATAACAAAGTATGAATCACAAGTTAATGCCCGGAATGTTAAGAAAACTGTCTGCTTTCTTATTGCCTTTCTTCATTTTTTCAAACATTATCACTGCGCAGAACCCGATAGTAACCGAGAATGCATTACCCGGAACAGACCAGGGAACCTGGGATTCTAATGATGGTACTGATATCCAGGGTTTTGCTACCAATTTTAGTGTTAATAAAGGGGATACAATCCGGTTTAAAATAAATATCAATTCTGCCGTTTTGTTACCATATACAGTTGATATATACCGGATCGGCTATTACAATAACAATGGTGCCCGATTTATTGACAACCTGGGCCCTTCATTAGCTGAAAAAGAACAACCGGCTTATTTATACGATAATGTAACCGGAAAAGTAGATTGCAGTAACTGGACAGAATCGGCAAAATGGAAAGTGCCCGATGATGCTGTTTCCGGTGTGTACATAGCCCGGTTGGAATGTGCGGCATTGAACAGTTCAAGCTTAATTATTTTCGTTGTACGGGATGATGCCAGTAATTCAAAATTATTGTTTAAAACTTCAGATGCCACCTGGCAGGCATATAATTACTGGGGAGGTAATACATTCTACGCTGCAAATACACCTGTTCCGGGATTTACACATGCTACTAAAATTAGTTACCAACGGCCACTTACTCTTAGGGGCGATAAATCAAACTTTTTCAATGCCGAATTTCCCATGATCATGTGGCTGGAAAGGAATGGCTATGATGTTACTTATGCTACTGATATGGATATGGCAAGAGACCAATCTGTAATAACACCTGCCAAACACAAAGTATTATTATCTGTAGGGCATGATGAATACTGGTCAAATGAACAGGTAAACAGGTTTGAAACTGCCCGGAATAATGGAGTGCATATTGCATTTTTTAGTGGAAACACCTTATACTGGAAAACCAGGTGGGAAGATAATTTTCAAACGCTTGTTTGTTATAAAGAAGGCACGCAGGGTATTTATAGTTGCGGTACAAAATGCGATCCGCAGCCAAATATCTGGACAGGTTTATGGAGAGATGGTTGCCTTCCTGTTTATGGTACCCATGATGGCTGCAGGCCGGAAGGCCCTTTCCTGGCTCAGATGGGATGGACGGAATCCACCGGTTCAATAAAAGTTCCGGATACTTACAAAAACCTGCGTTTTTGGAAAAATACAAGTGTAGCTTCTTTGGGGGCAGGGCAAACGGAAACCCTGCCATTAGGAACACTTGGCGCCGAGTGGGACCAGGAGCAATTTGTAGAATTATTGCCGGCAAGAAGAATTCCTTTGTCTTTTACTACATTCACAGGGCTTAACCACCGAATGTATTTATATCGGCATGATCCAAGCGGCGCCCTGGTGTTTTCTGCAGGTACCATGCAATGGTCGTGGGGATTACACGATAACCATGATAACCCCAGTTTACCTCCCAGCACAGCCATGCAACAGGCTACAGTTAACCTCTTGTTTGATATGGGTGTTAGCGCCGGAACATTACAACCGGGAATAACTGTACCAACAGCATCAACAGATGTGTTGCCTCCATCAACTACTATTAGCAATCCGATTCATAATGCATCAGTTCCGGGAAGCCCTATAACTATATCTGGTACTGCTATTGATAATGGCGGAGGAGCAGTTGGAGGTGTGGAAGTGTCCACCGACAACGGTACAACCTGGCACCGGGCATCCGGAATGGATAACTGGTCATATACTTTTTCTCCAACCGGATATGGTACCATTGTTGTAAAAGCAAGGGCCTGGGACGATATGTTTAACCTGGAAACACCAGGAGGTTCAGGTTCATCCAATAATATTACCATTACACTGGTTGGTCCGTTTACCTATTCGGTTTTTAACAGCACTTACCCAACTGCAGAACCATCTTTCTTTAATGTGGGTGCACCGGGCCTTGAACTGGGAATGAAATTCAAGAGTACTATTCCAGGGTTCATTACCGGCTTCAGGTATTATAAAGGAGTAAATGTTACCGGATCGCATGTGGGCAATTTATGGACAAGCACCGGAACCTTACTGGCATCTGAACCTTTTGTGAATGAAACGGCTTCCGGCTGGCAAACGGCCACATTAGCGGTTCCGGTTGCCATCTCAGCAAACACAACTTATATAGTTTCTTATTTTGCTGCAAGCGGAAAATTTTCATATGATGATCCGTTCTTTACTTCTGCCATAACAAACGGACCGCTTAAGGGGCTGGCAAACGGCGAACAGGGGCCAAACGGTGTATCAAATTACCCCGGAACAGGTTTTCCTACAGGAGCTTCCGGTTCATCAAATTACTATGCTGATGTTATTTTTACATCATCAGATGTTACACCCCCACAGGTAGTTTCAGTAAACCCGGCAAATAATTCAACGGGAGGCTCAATTAATGTAAATCCATCAGCAACCTTTGACGAGGCAATAGACCCCGGAACGGTTACTACTTCCACTGTAATTCTTACGGGACCAGGTAATGTTGTGATACCGGGCACTGTTTCAGTAAACGGGTTGGTGATAACAATCTATACGCCAACAAACCCGTTGTTGCCAAATACAACGTATACGGTTACACTAAAAGGCGGATTTGTTGAGCCTGTTATAAAAGACCTTTCCGGTAACGCCTTGGCTTCAGACTATGTGTGGACATTTACAACCCAGAATGGGGAAGCGCCGATTGTTACAACGCATCCTGCTTCACAAACCACCTGCAACAACAGCAGCATCAGTTTTACATCAGTAGCTTCCGGTGTTCCAAACCCAACGGTTCAATGGCAGGTGAGTACAGACAATGGTGGTAGCTGGAATGATTTAACGGGAGAAACAAATGGCACGTATACATTCAATGCTGTTTTGGCTGATAATAATAAACAATTCCGGGCAGTATGGACAAACACGTTCGGTGTTATAGAGTCAAATCCCGCCACCCTTACTATTGCAGGTTCAATTACCGGAACCATTACTGCGGTTAATGCAACTGTTTGTGAAGGAGAACCTTTACAGTTGCTTTTATCAGCAGCTACCGGCCCGGCACCCTATACGCTGGTTATCAATTCCGATACTTATACAGGCATTAATTTAAACCAGCCTTTTACACCTTATGGAAGTGCAGAAAATATTTTCTCGCCCGCAGACCTGCCTATTACACTATTGCAGCCAGATAACAACTCAATTGAAGTGGGTGTTAAGTTCAGGACTGATAAAGGCGGTATAATAAAAGGAATACGTTTTTATAAAGGAGGCCTTGCCAACGGAGGGACTCATAAAGGGTCATTATGGAGCCAGTCCGGTACTTTACTTGCCACTGCAACATTTGCAGGTGAATCCAATTCAGGCTGGCAGGAAGTACTTTTTACAACGCCCGTTAGTGTAACGGCAAATACAACTTATGTTGCTTCTTATTTTGCACCGCAGGGTAATTACTCAAAGAGCGAAAACTTCTTTACTAACAGCCCGTTCACAAATGGAAATTCTTTAACGGCACTTCAGCATACCGTAGGAGAACCCAACGGCGTTTACAAATATGCAGCTTCAAGTGTATTTCCCAACGATAATTCCGGTGAACCAAACTATTGGGTTGATGTGGTTTTTGAACCATTGGCAACTTCTACAACTACATTTGATTTAACTTCCATTACAGCCAGTAACGGTTGTAATGCCACCGGGAACCCATTAAGCACAACTACTATTACGGTACTTCCTGGTGGTATTGCCGGGGTAATTACAGGAACCTCACCGTTATGTATAGGTGTAAATGCAACGTTTACAACCAATGGTTCACCGGGAGGTACCTGGACAAGCACCAACACGGCAGTTGCCACAGTAAACCCGGCAACCGGCGAAGTTACTACCGTAGGAGCCGGTTCTACAAATATCACATATTCCGTAACCGGATGTTTTGGATCGCCTTCAACTTCATTTAAAACATTAATTGTGAATCCAACCGCAAATGCAGGTACTGTTTTCGGTCAAGCCGGCATGTGTGTAGGAACATCATCTTTATTCAGCAGCAATGGTGATGCGGGTGGCACCTGGAGCAGCACTACTCCTTTAGTTGCAACAATTAACGGAGCAGGGCTGGTTACAGCCCAGAGCCCGGGTTTTGCAGATTTTGTATATACGGTAGCAACAGGTTGTTACAGCCCTGTATATGCCTATATAACAATAGAAGTAAAGACAAATATCAATTCACCTACCGTATCAGGCACCAGCCCGATATGTGAAGGCCAAACAACAACTTATACTAAAACCGGTGAACAAGGCGGTATTTGGAGCAGCAGCAATACGGCAGTTGCAACCGTGAACCCGGTAACCGGGCTTGTTACTGGTATCGCAGCCGGTACAGCTGATATCACTTATACCCTTGTTGGTTGCTCCGGCCCGCTGAGCGCATTCCAGACCATTACTGTAAACCAGGGTGGAAGCGCTGGCATCATTAGCGGAACATCCCCATTATGTATCGGGGCTACATCCCTGTATACTTCAGATGGTAATCCGGGGGGAACATGGTCAAGCACCAACCCGCTGATTGCTTCCGTTAATCCGGCAACGGGATTGGTTACCGCATTGGCCCAGGGCACAACAGATATAACCTATTCAGTAAATACCTGTTCCGGTTTATTATCGGCATTTAAAACACTAACGGTAGATGCCAGTGCAAACCCGGGAACAATAAGCGGCACCTCACCGTTATGCATAGGTGCAACGGCAACGTATACCAGCAATGGAGAAACAGGTGGCACCTGGAGCAGTGGAAACGAACTGATAGCTACCGTTAATCCGCTAACAGGCCTTGTAACAGCGGTTGCGGCAGGTACAACCACCATAACATATACAGTGCCTGGTGTTGGTTGCAGCGGAGCGGCTTCAGTGAATATAACGGTTAGCCCTAATGCCAATGCGGGCACCGTAACCGGCACTTCACCATTATGTATCGGCGATATTACAACCTATTCCAGCAATGGAGATGCGGGTGGAACCTGGAGCAGCACGAACCCGGCAGTGGCGAGTGTGAATACGGCAACCGGAGAAGTTACAGCGCTATCCGGCGGTACAACAAATATCACATACACGGTAAGTACAGGTTGTAATAATCCTGTATCATCCTTCAGTACTCTTACGGTAACGCCTAACGGCAATGCCGGAACAGTGTCGGGCCAGGGCAGGTTATGCGTGGGTTCAACAGCTACCTATACCAGCAGCGGAGATGCCGGTGGCGTATGGAGTACAACGAACCCGCTGATTGCCACGATTAATTCAGTAACAGGCGAAGCCACAGCGGTAAGCGAAGGCTTTGTGGATTTCATATATACCAAGAACACCGGTTGCAACGGCCCATCAACAGCTTTCATAACGATACTGGTGCAAACAAGCATCAGTGCCGGTGTGGTAAGCGGCAGTACACCGCTGTGCATTGGTGCCACAGCAACCTATACCAGTGATGGCGTGATTGGCGGTGCATGGAGCAGTTCTAATACTGCAGTTGCCACCGTGAATCCATCAACCGGCCTGGTAACGGCCATTGGCGCAGGCACCTGTAATATCACCTATACATTGATTGGTTGCGGAAATAATCCGGAGACTGCCAGCGCCGTTCTTACAGTTAGCCCGAATGTAAATGC
This sequence comes from uncultured Chitinophagaceae bacterium, assembly GCA_937996595.1. Classification (GTDB taxonomy): domain Bacteria; phylum Bacteroidota; class Bacteroidia; order Chitinophagales; family Chitinophagaceae; genus Ferruginibacter. Next base: position 11,678 of record CALKVC010000195.1, on the reverse strand, counting down.
AGGGTTAGTATCAGGAACTTCCCCTTTATGTATCGGAGCAACTGCAACTTATAGTACCGATGGCGATACAGGCGGAAGCTGGAGCAGCACGAACACAAACGTGGCAACTGTTAATCCAGTAACCGGATTGGTAACAGCTATCGGTGCAGGAACAACGGATATTACATATACAGTAACTGCCTGCAACGGAACGGCTGCATCTTTCAAAACACTTACCGTGGATGCCAGTGCAAATCCGGGAACAATAAACGGCACCTCACCGTTGTGCATAGGTGCAACAGCAACGTATACCAGCAATGGAGAAACAGGCGGCGCCTGGAGCAGCGGCAATAACCTGGTTGCTACAGTAAACCCCGTAACCGGATTGGTTACTGCGGTTTCAGCAGGTACAACCAGCATAACATATACCGTACCCGGATGTAATGGTATCGCATCAGCCAGTATCACGGTTAGCCCCAATGCCAATGCGGGCACCGTAACCGGCACTTCACCATTATGTATCGGTAATGTTTCAACCTATTCCAGCAATGGAGATGCGGGCGGAACCTGGAGCAGCACGAACCCGGCAGTGGCGAGCGTGAATCCGGCAACCGGAGAGGTTACAGCGCTATCCGGCGGTACAACAAATATCACATACACGGTAAGTACAGGTTGTAATAATCCTGTATCATCCTTCAGTACTCTTACGGTAACGCCTAACGGCAATGCCGGAACAGTGTCGGGCCAGGGCAGGTTATGCGTGGGTTCAACAGCTACCTATACCAGCAGCGGAGATGCCGGTGGCGTATGGAGTACAACGAACCCGCTGATTGCCACGATTAATTCAGTAACAGGCGAAGCCACAGCGGTAAGCGAAGGCTTTGTGGATTTCATATATACCAAGAACACCGGTTGCAACGGCCCATCAACAGCTTTCATAACGATACTGGTGCAAACAAGCATCAGTGCCGGTGTGGTTAGCGGCAGTACACCGCTGTGTATCGGTGCCACAGCAACCTATACCAGTGATGGTGTGGTTGGTGGTGTTTGGGGCAGCACAAATACGGCTATAGCTACGGTAAATCCATCAACCGGCTTTGTAACTGCTGTTGGTGCAGGCACCTGCAACATCACGTATACGTTGGTTGGTTGCGGAAACAACCCGGTAGTGGCCATACGCACATTAACGGTTAACCCCAATGCCAATGCGGGTACGGTAAGCGGCACTTCACCATTATGCGTTGGAGCAACCGTTACTTATACGTCAAACGGCTTTGTTACAGGTAGCTGGAGCAGCACAAATACGGCAGTGGCTACTGTGAACCCGGTAACAGGAGAAGTTACAGCATTATCTAACGGTACAACAGATATCACTTATACTGTAACAGGATGCAACGGGCCAGCCCTGTCCTTTAAAACACTTACTGTAAGTTCAGTGGCCAATGCAGGTATCGTAAGCGGAACCTCACCGTTATGTATAGGTGCAACAGCAACCTATACCAGCAATGGTGATGCAGGGGGAACCTGGAGCAGCACGAATACAGCTGTTGCAACCGTTAACCCGCTTACCGGGCTGGTTACCGCCTTGTCAGCAGGTACAACCGATATTACATATACAGTGAACGGATGTACAGGGGCTGCCAGCGCTTTCCAAACATTAACGGTTAACAGTTGTGCTACCATTGTAAACCTTAAGCTTTACCTGCAGGGGTATTATACCGGCGGCGGACTGATGCAGCCAGTATTGTTGAACCAGGCAGCAGGCGCAAGTGCCACTGAAACAGATAATATCACTGTACAGCTGCACGATGCTAATGCACCGCATGCATTGATTGCAACCACTACCGCTATGCTGAATACAGACGGAACAGCCACTGCAACTTTTGCTCCTGTTTCCGGTTCATATTATATAGCTATCCTGCACAGGAATACGGTACAGACCTGGAGTGCAAACCCGGTTCCCGTTGGGGCTGTTCCGGCTTCATATGATTTTACCACAGCAGCTAATAAAGCATTTGGCGATAACATGGTTCAGATCGGTTCTGTATGGGCGTTTTATACCGGCGACCTAAACCAGGACGAATTCATTGACGTAAATGATTTTCCTGATTTTGATAATGACAGCTTTAACGGCGTTGCGTTTGAATATAAAGCGACAGATATGAACGGAGATGGTTTTGTTGATGTGAATGATTTTCCGGTATTTGACAACAACAGTTTCAATGGAGTAACATCAATACATCCTTAAGATAAAAGGAAATGTCATTTAGTTTAAATAAGGAAAGAGATAATTCTATAAAATACGAGATTATGAAAAAGGTGCTACAGAATTTTTACAAAACAACCCTGCTGATTGCAGTATCATTATTTGCAGTGGTTAATACGGGCAAAGCACAAATTACAATGTCAACAGCCAACTGTACCATCAGCGCCAATGAGGTGCAGATGGATATTCTGATTACCAATAACAGCGCGGCAGACTTAAGGTGGAACAGTACGGTGTTAAGGATGACCGTACCTGCTGCAATGATACCGGCCGGTGCACAGACATACACGGTACAATATATAGGTGGCTCTGATTTTCCGTTAAGCTGGCCCGCCGTTTTTCCGGCTCCGGCTGCAGGTGCGAGTTATACAGCGGCTTCCAGGTTGTTAACATTTACAACCGGTACAGCCGGCGCTTATAATAATCTCACTTGTACAGCACCATTGATAGCTCCGGGGCAAACAAAAACAATCGGCCGTTTTTCCTTTACCATAACAAGTTCAAATTTTGTGGCTGGGGCAGATGCCACATTTACCTGGCAAACTACCAGTAGCTGTAATCTTTACCAGGTATGTGCAGGGGCTGTAACCGGATATAACCAGGCCAGCGGCCTCAGAACCCTGGCACCTCCGTGTAACCTGACTGTACCGGCTTCCTGTTCTTCACCTACTGTTAACAGTAATCCGGCAGACCAGTCTGTATGTACATCAGGAAACGCTACTTATACAGCTTCATTTAACGGCGGTTCACCCGTGCCTGCCTTAACCTGGCAGGTACAAACCGGCGGTGTTGGCATATTTACCGACCTTACCGAGGCGGCTCCTTATAGCGGCGTTAATTCAAATACACTTAACATTACAAACCCTTCTGTTTCATTAAGCACAAACAGGTACAGGCTGAAAGCGAATAATACCTGTGGTGACGTTTTTACCAATTCTGCATTGCTGACCGTTAACCCTGATGTTTCGGCAGGAACAGTTAGCGGAACCTCACCATTATGCATAGGTGCAACTGCATCTTACAGCAGCAACGGAACAGCAGGTGGCATATGGTCAAGCACAAATACCCTGGTAGCATCCGTTGACGGAGCCGGTTTGGTTACCGCTTTAACTTCAGGCACAACAGATATTACCTATACAGTAACTGCCGGTTGCGGAAGCCCGGTTTCTTCATTCTCAATATTGACCGTTAGTCCGAATGTAACAGCGGGAACAGTTAGCGGAACCTCACCGTTGTGTGGTGGATTAACAACTGTATATACAAGCAATGGAACTGCAGGTGGTACCTGGAGCAGCACCAATCCGGCCATAGCAAGTGTAAATCCTGCAACCGGGCTTGTTACCGCATTAACAGCCGGTACAACAGATATTACCTATACGGTAAATGCAGGTTGCGGAAGCCCTGTTTCATCATTCTTAACACTAACGGTAACGGGTAACGCCGGACTTGCAGGAACGCCCGGCGGACCAATGGTATGCAGTGTTGCAACCATTCAGCCCGGCGGATCAACATTTGCTGACGGAAGCTGCAAGAGCATTGCCAGTATTGTACCATCTGGCCTGGTACCCGTAACAGGCGATATTAATGTATGTGTTACCGTAGACGACCAGGTGTATACATACCAGACAAGGCCATATGTTCAACGGCATTATGATATTACACCGGTAACCAATGCTGAAAATGCTACAGCAACTATCACCTTGTATTTCACACAGGGAGAATTTGATGCGTATAACCTGGCACGCGGACTTAACCCCGCTTTACCAGCCGATGCACTAGATGCAGCAAATAATAAAGCTAACCTGCGGGTAACCCAGTTTCACGGAACCGGTACTTACCCTGGTAATTATACAGGCCCGGCAAATCCCGACCTGATTAATCCTGACGATAATAATATTGTATGGAATGCAACCCTTAACAGGTGGGAGGTAACATTCAATGTGAATGGATTCAGCGGGTTCTATATATTTACCAGCCTGATCAATACACCGCTTCCTGTTAACCTGCTGAGTTTCAGCGGTCGTAATAACGGTAACGTTAACCTGCTGGATTGGTCAACGTCAAGCGAACAGAACAGCAGCTATTTTGATATAGAAAGGAGCACCGACGGTACCAGGTTTATGAAAGCTGGAAGGGTTTCTGCTGCAGGAAACAGCAGTGTAACAAGGCAATATAATTTTAATGATGATATCAGTTCCGTAAATACCGGATTATACTATTACAGGTTAAAGCAGGTGGATTTATCCGGACAGGAGAAATACAGCCCAGTAGTTATCATTAAGCAGAACAGCAAAGGGTTTAATGCAGCAGCCTCTCCCAATCCATTTACAGACCACCTGAGGATACAGGTTGAATCAGATAAAAAGGAAAATGCAGTTATCATGCTTACACAGCTTGATGGAAAACGCATCCGTATACAAAATGCCAGCATAAACAAAGGAAGCAATGTGATATGGCTGGATGAACTGGATAACCTGCCGGGCGGTGTTTACCTGTTGCATATAAATACAGGATCAGAGAAACGAACTTTAAAAGTGATCCGGCAGAATTAACTATTTTAACCAGGCTTACAATATAAGAACCTGAAAAAACCTCCGCCCTGAAAAGCGGAGGTTTTTCGTAAAAATTCACTTGTTAATAAAACCGGGGGCTGAAGAAAAAAATTTACTTTTGCAACCTTAAACAATTACTATGAGTAAAGGTGCAGTTTCCAATTTTATTGAACATCATTACAGGCATTTTAATGCTGCCGCTTTGATGGATGCAGCCAAAGGTTATGTAACACATCTTGAAGAAGGTGGCAAAATGATGGTTACATTGGCCGGGGCAATGAGTACGGCAGAACTTGGCCTGAGCCTGGCAGAAATGATCAGGCAGGATAAAGTGAGTATCATCAGTTGTACCGGTGCAAACCTGGAAGAAGATATCATGAACCTGGTAGCGCACAGCCATTATAAAAGGGTTCCCAATTACAGGGACCTGAGCCCCCAGGAAGAATGGGATTTGCTGGAGAACCATTATAACCGGGTTACCGATACATGTATTCCCGAAGAAGAAGCATTCAGGCGACTGCAGAAACATATACATAAAATATGGAAAGAGGCTGATGATAAGGGAGAACGGTATTTTCCGCACGAATACATGTACCAGATGCTGCTGAGCGGTGTGCTGGAACAATATTATGAGATTGATCCAAAGAACAGCTGGATGCTGGCTGCAGCCCAAAAAAATATTCCTATTGTAGTGCCGGGATGGGAAGACAGTACCATGGGAAATATCTTTGCTTCTTATGTAATTAAGAATGAACTGAAAGCGGTAACCATGAAAAGCGGTATAGAATATATGGTTTGGCTGGCAGACTGGTACAGGAAAAATTCTTCAGGGAAAGGCGTTGGCTTTTTCCAGATTGGCGGTGGCATTGCCGGAGATTTTCCTATCTGTGTTGTGCCTATGATGTACCAGGACCTCGAATGGCATGATGTTCCATTCTGGAGTTATTTCTGCCAGATTTCAGATTCAACCACTTCATACGGATCCTATTCCGGCGCAGTACCTAATGAAAAAATAACCTGGGGCAAACTGGATATACATACACCTAAATTCATTGTTGAAAGTGACGCAACCATCGTAGCTCCATTGATATTTGCCTGGATACTCGGCTGGTAAAAATGTATTTCGCTAACCACAATGCCCTTTCCAACAGAAAGGGCATTGTCTTTTTATTATCTTTAAGAAAAAATGCTGATGAGAAAAATATGCTTTCTTTCATTCCTGGTTTCTCTTTCTGTAACATTGGGTGCACAGGTTACACTGCCCATACCATTGAATATGAAAAAAGCATATGATAACGGTACGAGGAGCCTGAACGGATTACCGGGAAAAAATTACTGGCAGAACAGGGCAAATTATAATATTGACGTTGCATTTGAGCCTTCCACAAGGCTTTTGAAAGGAACTGAACATATCGTTTATTTCAATAACAGTCCTGATACACTGAAGGAAATCGTTTTTAAACTGTACCCCAATATTTATAAGAAAGGTTCTTCACGGTTAGCGAATTTCCAGGCTGAAGATGTTACTGAAGGGGTTGCCATCGGAAAACTGTTAGCCGATAACGTGGTATTGCCTGAAAAAAATTACAGGATTGCAGCAACAAACATGACCGTTTTAATTAACCCGTTATTGCCGGGAAAATCTGTGAGTTTCGAGGTGGATTTCAGTTATTACCTTAACAGGAACTCACACTTACGCACAGGCGAAATTGAACCGGGTGCCTATTTCATTGCCTATTTTTTTCCGAGGATAGCTGTTTATGATGACATAGACGGGTGGAACATGAACCAGTATCTTGGCACACATGAATTTTATAATGATTTCTGCAACTTCAATCTTTCAGTTACGGTGCCATCAGGTTATACCGTTTGGGCAACGGGTGATTTGAAAAATGCAGAAAGGATATTTAAACCCAAATACCTGGAGCGTATAAAGAAAGCGGAAACGGCAGATGGTTATATTACCGTAATTGACAGCACCGACCTGGCAACAGAACATGCCACTGTAGATGAAAAGCAGCATACATGGATATTTGAAGCATCGGATGTGACGGATGCAGTTTTTGCATTGAGCAATCATTATATGTGGCAAAGCAGCAGTGTGGTAACCAATAAATTAACCGGCAGGCGCACCAGGGTAGACGCAGTGTTCAATTCAAAACATAAGGATTATTTCTGGGTGGTTTCAGATGCGAGGAAAACCGTGGAAGCCATGAGTTTTCAATTTCCCAGGTGGCCCTTTCCTTACAGCCATATTACGGTATTTGACGGGCTTGACCAGATGGAATACCCGATGATGGTTAATGATAACCCGGTAGAAGACAGGGCTGAAAGCATTGAACTGACTGACCACGAGATATTTCATACGATGTTCCCGTTTTATATGGGAACCAATGAAACAAAATATGGATGGATGGACGAAGGCTGGGCTACCCTGGGCGAATGGCTCATTTCACCGATGATTGACAGCAGTATAGTTGATGAATATGGTGTAGCACGCTACGAAAATGCGGCGGGCACCGAAATGGATTTACCCATAACTACATTAACAACCCAGCAGGTTGGCACAACCATGTTCATCAACAGTTATCCAAAACCGGCTATGGGTTATCTCTATGTAAAAGATATGCTGGGTGATGATTTGTTTTTTAAAGCATTGCATCATTATATCAGGACATGGAACGGGCGTCACCCGATCCCGTATGATTTTTTCAACTGTATGAATGATGCTTCCGGTAAAAATATGAACTGGTTCTGGAAACGCTGGTTTTTCGACAGTGGTGTTCCGGACCTCGCAATTGCGAAGTTTACTGTAAAAGGAACATTGAAACAGGTGCTTATAGAATCAAAAGGAAGTAAACCGTTGCCCATAGACCTTACTGTTATTTATTCTGACGGAAGCAAAGAAAACATCCACCGGAGCATAGCCGTTTGGGAAAAAGGCAATAAATCGGTGTTGCTCAACTTTTCTTCGCGTAAAAAAGTTAAATCGTTGCAACTGGGCAGCACCTATGTGCCAGATGTGAATAAGGCTGATAATTACTATGAAGTAAAATGATGAACGCTGCCGGCGGGTATCGCCTGTCATTTCCTGAATGAATAATTGAATGAAAACTGGTAGATAGGAACTGTATTGGATAATTCAGGTTTCTTGCTGTATTTGTAATAGATGGCTTTTATATTTACCAGGTTATTGATTTCAATTCCAAACGCCGGTGAATAACCGAAATAAATTCCATTGGTTTCTATACCGGGCAGGAAATCCCTGATCTGGTTTGGATTTGAATAGCAGCCGATAAACCGCAGCGCTATCCAGAATATGCCCAGGTCTTTCGTGTTATTCCTTTCCCAGGCGCCTGACTGGAAGTAAATACCCATTGATGAAAATGTATTCAGGAAGTTCACTGTTTTATCTGTTCCTGCTGATTGCCCGCTACTGTTTTTAATGCCGGTAAGTACCCTTTCGCCAACCTGGTACAGCATTCCAATCCTGGTTAATTTTTCATGTGCACGTTTTTTCATGAGTACACCATCTACCGACAGGTTAATCAGTCCGCTTAAAGGGTTTATATAATTGTTAATCAGGTGATCGTTGTTACGCAATGCCGGCTGGCTGCTGTTGTTTTGAAAATTGTTTGCAGATACGCCGCCATAAACAGATAAGGGGAATGAGAATTTTCCGGGTTCGCCAATAAACAGCCTGATGAACCTGGCGCTGGCATTTACCTGGCCGTTATTCATGATGTCAATAAAACCATTGGTGAATATTTCAGGTTTGTATTGCCGGGCTATTGAACTGTCGTACCTGTAAGAGAGGTTTTTTCTATCCTGGCAATAGGAAGTATGCCTGCAAAACAGTAAGGATAAGGTTATGAATAAGAGTATTTTCATGTATGCATGTGTGTACCATGCAGGGAAAATCATTCATCTTATACTATTTTCTTTCTTCCATCATCGGGTTCATTTTATACAACATAATACCTTTATGTATAAATAGTGTATGGAAAGAAATGCACCGGATACCATCCAGTCCATATGAAAAGGCATATCTACTATTAAAATTGAATTTCCAGTTTTCCGTTGGTACCTGTGCAAGTAATGCTTTTTAAAATATGGATAAAAGTGAAAATGCACAGGATGCTGAAAGAAAATCAACAAAGTAAACAGTACACCGGGCTGCTTAAATATGTGTAAAATAATCGTGCCAAGCGTTTTTCAGCGTGTAAGCAGGGGTGTAACCATATTTCAGCAAACGGCCGGCAAACGATAGGATGTTTGTCATCATCTTTGTAAAGCGCTTTCAGGCAAAGGGATATCCCTTTTAAGCATTTCTTCCCTGTTTGCCATTTCCCAGGCGGTATGAAATATCATACGCACCCTTTTCTCAAAAAGCAGCCAGTTGATCTTATCAATAGTATCTGTAGGTTTATGATAATCTGATTTCAGCATCCCGTCGTAAAAAAACAAAACAGGAACTCCTTTGCGGGCAAAATTGTAATGGTCGCTGCGGAAATATATCCTGTTAGGGTCATTGGGGTCGTCAAATTTATAATCAAGTACGAGGTTGCAGTATTTCTTGTTTACCCCTTCATTGATAACCGGAAGGTCGCTGCTTAGTTTATCATGTCCCACCACATACACGTAATTCAATGTATCGGCTGTTTTTCTTTCCGTATCAATTCTTCCAACCATATCAATATTCAGGTCCACTGAAGTCTTCTCCATTGGATAAACCGGATTTTCACTGTAATATTCACTGCCCAGCAATCCTTTTTCTTCGCCGCTAACGGCCATGATTACTACGGTTCTGCGCGGGCCTTTACCCGCTTTCTTGGCTTTTGCAAATGCTTCGGCCATATGAATGATGCCTGCCGTTCCGCTGCCATCATCATCAGCGCCGTAATAGATCTTTCCGTCACGCATACCCAGGTGATCGTAATGGGCGGTTAGAAAAACATATTCATCTTTTTTATCGGTGCCTTCCACAATGCCCAGCACATTGCTGGCATTTATCACATCCCGCTGTTCAGTATAATTGTATGAAACAGTTATATTTTTTTCAAACAAATCATCCTTTTTAAAAGGGATATTGTTTTTTGAATGCTTCAGCAGGCTGTCAAAATTATTGCCCAAGAAAGCCCTGGCTGCAGCGTGCGATAAGTTTGCAAAATTAAGTTTCTTATCACCCTTGTTTCTCGGGTAATACATATTTGTCTTTTTACTGTTATCAATGGTGCGCTGGTTAAAGGTTTCCATCAAGGGATTTATAACCAATACGCCTGCAGCGCCTTTTTGAGCAGCCAATAACAGTTTTTTGGAGAGGCCCGGGAAAGTCCATTCGCTGCCACGGTTTGTTCCGTTAACCAGGTATTTGCCATCCTGTTTGGGTTCCCCCAGGAACAGGATGATGGTTTTTCCCTTTACATCCAGCCCGGCATAATCATTATAAGCTGCATCTTCAATGCCATATCCGGCAAAAATAAAGCTGCTACTGCTAAAGGTTCCATTATCATTTGTATTAGCAGGAATGATATAATCGCTTCCCTGTGCCAGTTCCCTGCCATCGGCCATCAGTTTGCAACCGGTCATGCTATCCTTATGTAAAGGATAAAATTGCTGATAATTGGCCATTCCTTTAGGCATGCCCAAACCGGTAGCCTTAAACTGGCTTTCAATATAAGCGGCAGCTTTTCGCTGTCCTTCTGTTCCGGTTTCTCGGCCCTGCATTTCTTCTCCCGCAATAACAGTAAGGTGTTTTTGCAGCCCTTCTGTTGTAATCATGGATGCAAACCAGGATGCATCATCCTGTTGGGCGAATGCCTGGATGCCCAGAACCAATAAAGGTATCAGCGATAATTTTTTCATAATCTTTCAATCGTATTTATAGCAAAATAATGAAACGGAACCAATCATGCTTTCTTTTTATATAAGCGGTGTGGGTTAATGGAAATATGGGTAGCAATAAGATATGTATGCGTAGCCTTAACCGGCGATTCCCTTTTTATGAATAAAAGGTAAGAGGCCAATCTGAAAATTTCACTTAAACCGGTATTTTTTCAACACGGTTTGAATGTCTTCCTCCTTCAAATGCAGTATTCATAAATACATCCAGCATCTTTTCAGCATCGCCATCCCGTACAAACCGGGCCGGTATACAGATGATATTGGCATTATTATGTTTACGGGCCAGTTCTGCCAGTTCTTCACCCCAGCAAATAGCCGCCCTGATTCCCTGGTGTTTGTTAGCTGCAATTGCAACTCCGTTGGCGCTTCCGCAAAGTAATATACCGAATGATGCCCGGCCGCTTTCAACAGCAGTGGCAACAGGATGTGCAAAATCAGGGTAATCTACCGAATCTTTATTGTAGGTTCCAAAATCTTCAAATATCATTTGCTCGCCTTCCAGGAAAGAGATAAGGTCTTCTTTGCAATCGAAACCTGCATGGTCGCAACCAATGGCAATGGGTTTACTCTTATCAAATTTATACATGAGGATTTATTGATAATAAGGTTAACAATGAATCTGCTTACTGTACAAAATTAGTATAATAACATATATAAGCAGTGTTATAATTCATTATCCTAACTCCATTCCTTTTCTTCCTTTGCTTTTTGTTTATCAACCCGGCTGCATATTACCACGCTTATTTCATACAGGATAAGTAATGGTATGGATACGATCAACTGGCTGGTCCAGTCGGGAGAAGGTGTAATGATTGCGGCAATCACCAGTATGATTACAAATGCATATTTACGATAGGTTCGCAGGAATGCTGCCGATATGATTCCGATTTTAGCCAGTACATAGGCCAGCACAGGTAATTCAAAAGCGATTCCGCAGCCAAGGATCAGGCTGTTCAGTGTGTCTATATAATCATCCA
>CALKVC010000194.1 GCA_937996595.1 uncultured Chitinophagaceae bacterium | reverse complement strand
CACCCTGGGTCGCCCGTCCCTGTTCGCTTATCTGGCTAACCGGCATACGGATGGTTATTCCGGATACGCAGGTGATCATCAGGTCTTCTTTTTCAGAAACGTCGAGCAGCCCTACCAGTGCACCGGTTTTTTCCGTAACACTGATCGTTTTTACGCCCTTTCCGCCCCGGTTGGTGATGCGGTAGTTGGCTTCGCCCGTTTCCGGGTCATCAAGGAAGGTACGTTTGCCATATCCTTTTTCGCTAACCACCAGCACTGTCCTGGTTTTGTCATCTTTATTGATGCAGATCATACCAACCACTTCGTCAGTTGAAACATCGAGGTCAATACCTCCAACCCCAATAGCACCACGCCCGGTTGGCCTTACCTTATTTTCAGGGAAGCGTATGGCCCTGCCGCTTTTAACGGCCATCATGATCTCACAGTTACCATCTGTTAACCTGGCTGCCAGCAACTGGTCGCCATCAATGATATTGATGGCATTGATACCGTTTTGCCTTGGGCGGCTGAAATCTTTCAGGTTCGTTTTCTTGATGATGCCCTGCTTGGTGCACAGTACGATAAAGTGGTTGTTCACATATTCTTCATCGTCAAAATTCCTAACGTCTATGATTGCACGCACTTTATCATCCTGCGGTATCTGTACCATATTCTGTATGGCCCTTCCCTTGCTGGTTTTATCCCCTTCGGGTATCTGGTAAACTTTCAGCCAGAAGCATTTACCCTTTTCCGTAAAAAAGAGCAGTGTATGGTGTGTAGATGCAACAAAGAGGTGTTCAATATAATCTTCCTGGCGGGTACTGCTTCCTTTTGCACCCCTGCCTCCACGCCGCTGCTGCCTGTATTCTGTGGCAGACGTGCGTTTAATGTAACCCAAATGTGAAATGGTAACCACCACATCTTCCTCTTCTATCAGGTCGAGCATGTCAATCTCGTCATCTGCATACACGATTTCCGACCGGCGCTCATCACCGAATTTGGTTTTCACTTCCAGGAGTTCGTTCTTTATGATCTCGAAACGCAGGTGTTCATTTGCAAGTATGTCTTTCAGCCTTTCAATCAGCTTCATGATCTCTGCATGTTCTTCCCTGATCTTGTCTATCTCCATGCCGGTTAATCGCTGCAGGCGCAATTCGAGCACGGCTTTGGCCTGTATTTCCGACATGCCGAAACTGGTCATCAACCCATCCTGTGCAATACCCGGTGTTGCGCTTTCACGAATCAGTTTAATCACGGCATCCAGGTTATCCAGTGCAATGATATAACCTTCCAGTATATGCGCCCGTTCTTCGGCTTTCCTTAATTCAAACCGGGTACGCCTTACAACCACTTCGTGCCTGAAGTCAATAAACTCTGCAATCAGGTCTTTCAGGTTAAGTACACGCGGCCTTCCTTTTACGAGGGCAACATTGTTTATACCGAAAGATGTCTGCAGGTCGGAAAATTTGTATAACTGATTAATGATAACCTGTGCCACCGCATCTTTTCGCAGTTCAACAACTATACGGGTGCCTTCCTTGTTATTACTTTCATTATTAACGCTGCTGATTCCTTCAATCACATTCTCGTTAACCAGGTCACCAATTTTTTGTGTGAGTTCATCCCGGTTAACCAGGTAAGGAATTTCGGTGATCACAATCTTTTCCCTGCCCCGGCTATCGGTTTCTATGTTTGTCTTGCCGCGTATAACAACCCTTCCCCTTCCGGTATGCAGGGCCTGCTTTACGCCGTCAAAGCCATAAATGATACCGCCGGTTGGGAAATCTGGTCCCTTTACATGTTTTATCAGTTCATCAATACCGATTTCCTTGTTATCAATATATGCCACACATCCGTCAATCACTTCCGAGAGGTTATGAGGCATCATGTTTGTTGCCATACCAACGGCAATACCACTGCTGCCGTTCAGGAGCAATTGGGGAACCCTTGTTGGTAAAACGGTTGGCTCTTCCAGTGAATCATCAAAATTGTACTGGTAATCCACCGTTTCCTTTTCAATGTCCTCCATCATCGCTTCGGCGAACTTTTCCAGCCTCACTTCGGTATAACGCATGGCAGCGGGTGGATCGCCATCCTGGCTTCCAAAGTTACCCTGCCCGTCAATCATCTTGTACCGCATCGACCAGTCCTGCGCCATCCTTACCATCGTAAAATAGATGGATGAATCACCATGCGGATGGTATTTACCCATCACTTCACCCACGATACGGGCAGATTTTTTATACGGCCTGTTGCTGTAATTACCCAGTTCATTCATGCCGAACAATACACGGCGATGAACCGGTTTTAAACCGTCCCGCACATCCGGCAACGCCCTTCCCACGATCACACTCATCGAGTAATCGATATAAAAGGTCTTCATTTGCTCCTCAATGTTTACGGGAATTATCTTACCCCTGTTGTTCGGGTTTTGCTCTTCCAGATTTTCCTGATTTTCCATATACAATAATAGCTGCAAAAATAACGATTTTATCCCGGTTTTCCTGAGCAGGAAGCGGCATTTAACTGAATGTTTTACACATAAATACAGCTATTGTGGAGAACTATTCAATTACCCTTTAAAATGGCCCGGTTTAATGAATTTTTAGCCAGGTTCCGGAGGAAAATCAAACCTGAAAACAACCATTATCCCGGCTGGCTGTTCATCTTCCAAACCGCCACTTCGCATATAATGTATAACTTGCCGAAAATTGCATCATTGGAAAAAATACTATTATTCGGAGCAGGCAAATCAGCCTCAGTTTTAATTGATTATTTATTATCAAAATCATCAAGCCATTCGTGGAAACTGGTTATTGCTGATGCTGACAAGAAGATGATTGAATCAAAAACAAACCATCATCCCAACAGCGAAGCGGTAGGATTAGATATAACAGATGACGAAAAACGAAGGGAACTGATATCAACTGCGTCTATCGTTATTTCCATGATGCCGCCATCCCTGCATATCCTGGTTGCGAAAGACTGTATACAGTTCGGAAAAAACCTGTTAACTGCTTCTTATGCAGACAATGAGATTTTATCACTGCAGCAGCAGGTAAAGGATAAAGGGATCCTTTTTCTTTGCGAGATGGGGCTTGACCCGGGCATTGACCATATGAGTGCCATGCAGCTCCTGGATGAAATAAAAGAAACAGGTGGTACAGTGAGTTCTTTTAAAAGCCATTGCGGCGGACTGATAGCCCCCGAAAGCGATGACAACCCCTGGCATTATAAGATAACCTGGAACCCCAGGAATATTGTACTGGCAGGCAAAGCCGGTGCAGTTTACCGGCAAGACGGAAAAGAAGTAACGGAAAAATATGAAGACCTCTTTGATGCTAACCGAAACGTATTAACCGGCGACAATGAAGTACCAGCATTAAGCTATTATCCAAACAGGAACAGCCTGCCCTATATTGAGTTATACGGACTGGAAAAAGCCCGGACTTTTATACGCACCACATTACGCTACCCTGATTTCATGATAGGCTGGAAAAAAATCATCAGCCTTAAACTCACTGATGAAACGGCTGTTTATGATACCGATGGCAAATCATTCGCTGCTTTTTTCAGCGAACATTTCAGTAAATGGGGCATAGACATTGATAGCACCTTACACGGCATTGAAAAAACACAACTACAATTCCTGGGCCTGGAAGACAAGGAAACTACAATTGACAAAGGCCTTTGTTCAGCAGCAGATGTACTGCAACTGTTGCTGGAAAAGAAGCTTTGCCTTCGGCCATCCGATAAAGACATGATTGTAATGCTTCATGAAATTGAATACCTGGCAAATGACGGCACAGCCCATTCCATTCATAGTTCTTTGCTGGTAAAAGGTGATGATCATATTCATACGGCTATGGCCAAAACCGTTGGCCTCCCGCTTGGCATTGCTGCAAAGCTTATCCTGGAAAAAAAGATTCAATTGACGGGCATACATATCCCGGTAATCAAAGAAATTTATACCCCGTTACTTACTGAATTGTCTGCTCATGGCATCACATTCCATGAAGCCAGGAAAAGTGCCTAAAAAAAAAGGGAATTGATAATTAATTATACGTATATTTATTTTAATTTTGTCGTAAAAGGAACGCCATGGACGCCAAAATCACTTTAAGCTTTAATAAATCAGTAATAGAAAAAGCAAAAAAATATGCTGAAGAGAATAATATCAGCCTATCCAGGCTTACAGAATTCCTGTTAACAAAAATAACCAGCAAAAAATATAAATCCCTTGAAGACCTTCCCATTTCAGATTGGGTTACCATGGTTTCCGAGGGAGACATTGAATACAGAACAAAACCCAGGAAGCGCAAAGAAATGAAAAATGAATATTTTAAATCAAAAAAATGACCATTTTTCTTGATGCCAACTTACTGGTTTCAGTACTCAATAATGAATACCCGCTATTTACGTATTCGTCCAGGATAATCAGCCTGGCCGACAACAGGAAATTTTCCGTTTATACCTCTCCCCTTTGTTTGGCAATCGCTTTTTACTTTGCAGAAAAAAAATCCGGAACACTGCTGGCAAAAAAGAAAATTGAGTTGCTGGCAGGCAAACTTGCCATAACCAATGTGGGGGCAAATGAAGTAATGCAATCAATCAGGAATAAACGTGTACAAGATTTTGAAGACGGTTTGCAATACTATTCAGCCAGGCAACACGGCTGCCAGGTGATCATTACGGAAGATATAGATGATTTTTACTTTTCAGATATTGAAACCATGAATTCAAAAGATTTCCTGGAAAAATATGTAATCTGATATCGTAATGCTTTTACAGCAATAATGTCAACAGCTCCCCCACTCCTTCGGTTGCCGGTTTTTCAATAGCGATGATATTACGGTAACGGTTAACCGGCGGTATCTTCTTATCAATGATATACTTGGGAACATCTTCCTGTACATAATCAATTAAACCGGCAGCCGGGTATACCTGCAGGGATGTACCAACCAGCACAAATATATCAGCTTTTGCCATCAAAGCTGCAGCAGCAGGTATCAGGGGTACCGGTTCTTCAAACCAAACGATATGCGGGCGTAACTGTGCCCCGTCTTCAGCCAGGTCGCCCAGCCTGATATCATCCCTTATTTCTGAAACCAGTTGCTCATCAGCAGCACTCCGCATTTTGAAAATCTCTCCATGCAGGTGCAGCACCTGAGAAGACCCGGCCCGTTCATGCAGGTCGTCTATGTTCTGGGTTATGATGCTCACTTCATATTTCTTCTCCAGTGCGGCGATACCTGTATGTGCTGCATTGGGTTTGGCTGCTGCCACATCCTTTCGCCTCATATTGTAAAAATCGAGTACCAGTTGCGGATTTTTCCTGAAAGCCCGCGGTGTAGCCACATCTTCAATATTATACCCCATCCATAAACCATCACTGTCGCGGAATGTCTTTAACCCGCTTTCTGCGCTTATTCCAGCGCCCGTTAAAACCACGATATGTTTCTTCATGGTACAAACTTACGCTTTATGCGTTACCGGTTTTACTGCCTTTAACTTACGCCATCCAACCCAGGCCAGGAATGCCAGGATCAGTAACGGCCATACAGCAATGAGTGCCACCAATACTTCTGCAAGCCAGTTCATGCCCAAAAGGAAGGCAGCCGTAACCTTGTCAAAAAATCCGGGTTCCTCACCGGAAGGTTCATATCCTGCCAATGGCTGAAAATAAACCAGGTTTACCGTACTGTACAATGCCTGGTTTTGCAGGTAATTCACCCTTCCGGAAGCTGCTTCAATCTCTTCCTGTATGCCGTTTATTTCCTGCTGTACCTGCAACACTTCGGCCATATTCTTTGATTGCTGCAGGAATTCCAGGTATTTCATCCTCATTTGCTTTTTTGCTTCCAGCCTTGATTTTGTATCTACCACCTGTGCGGTAACATCATCCGTTGAAATCTTCCTTTCCAGTACCTTGGTATCAGCGCCGGACAACTGGTTGATAAGCGCTTCAAAATGTGTAACGGGAATTTTTATAGTTACAGTAGTTTCAATCTTCCCTTCCAGCATCAATTGCTCTTCACCTGCCACATACCCTCCCCATTGTTTGATGGAACTGTACACGGTTTCACCGAACCGTTTATGGTCTTTCACTTCCAGTTTAAGCGTGGCGTTTTTGATAATCTTTTTATCCCAGTCTGCAACCGGAGTAATGGCGTTTATCCCTTTCCGTTGGGTTGTATCGGAAGGCAATTGCTGCTGCTGGTCTGGAGACTGCTGCTTTTCATCGCTTGCTTCCACAGACTGTGCTGCCTGGTTGTCTTTGCCGGCCAGAAGCTGGCTTTCATTGTTAGTGCCGCAAGAAAAGAGCATCAATGATACCAGTGTTGCCGCCAGCATGGTTTTACTTTTCATATCAATAATTTTAGATGAGGAGATGCTTATTGATACGAAAGGGATGAATCAGGTAACCTGGGAGATCTGTTAAAGGAAATCCAATGTGGTTTGTGGTTTGAGGTTTGTGGTTTGAGGTTTGTGGTTTGAGGTTTGAGGTTTGAGGTTTGAGGTTCGATCATTTACTAT
>CALKVC010000193.1 GCA_937996595.1 uncultured Chitinophagaceae bacterium | reverse complement strand
CGACGCTCTTCCGATCTCACAGTTAACTGGCCGCGATGATGGTATAAATGGTTTAAGCACCAGGTTCTAACCACTACCCGCTTGGGCAATGTAAAAAACACCTGTTCTCCCTGGCGCATGGTCCATGGTTTTGAAAACTCTTCCTCAGAAACATTTTCCAGGATTTTTTTCGCATTAGCCAGCAGTTCATCATGCCAGGCAACTATATCATCTGTTGAATGGTATTCTTTGGCCGGACCTGAATCTTTGGCAAAATCCAACTCATCATAAACAAGGCATTCCTTCCACCATCCGGTAATCTCTGCCACATGGCAGGCGAGCCTTTTCAGTGTCATTGATTTTTCATGCGGCTTAAAATCAGCTTTATCAAAGGGAACCAATTGCAATAATTTCCTGGTATTGGCAGCTTCCTGTTCCAATTCCTGCCAAAATAATGAAGCGGTACTCATAAACATATATTTTAAAATGCTGAATAATTATGGATGTGAATATACTGCATATATGATCAAAAATCATACTCATTGTTTGGCTTAATGTAAAAATAACAAGCCTGTATGGTTTACATCACCCGGCATGATGACTGAAATCATTACTGACAATTTCAGTCAAAATTAATTTTGTATCCTGCATGGCCAATACACACAAAATATTATTGAACACAGCCCGGATATCGGGGTTGTTTGTAACCATCTTTTTCCTTTCTTTTTTTATAGGTGAAGGTTTACCGGATATCATTGCTGGCAGGGCGAAAAGCTTTCTTTACTTTCTGCCTTATACCTTACCGGCATTTACAGGGTTTATTATCGCACTATTCAGGCCTGTAACAGGAGGCTGGGTAATGATTGGCGGCGGCTTTGTACTGATGAGTTATTTCCTTTTACGAAACGACCCGGCCATGTCAATGGTTTACGGGCTTCCTGCCTTGCTGGTGGGTATTTGTTTCCTGGCTTCAAAAAGGAAGGAGTTGATATAATTCATACTTTGAATTACATCGAATAATCTTCACCGGAATAATCATACACAAAATAAATTAGTATGGCCATGTTTCAGGCAAACCTGATTTTTGTATGCATTGTCTTTGTTTCCAAATGCTCATACAAAAACAATTGAAAAATAAAAATGGTTTTAATCATATAAAAAAATGATCAATCTCGCTGAAATCTACCTTAAAATGCCATTATTTTGCCCTAAATCATCTTAATCACATTATGATACATCCGTATAATTACATACCTGCCGCTGAAGCGTTATCTATCATTGAAAGCGGGCAAAGGATATATATACATGGCGGTGTTTGCACCCCAACATTCCTGTTGCATGAACTGGCAAAACAGGCTAACAGGCTGCAAGATGTTGAACTGGTATCCATCAGCCTGAAAGGAGATATTGAACTGGACAAACCAGCATATCAATCTTCATTTAAAATCAATTCTCTGTTCGTATCAGACCCGGTACGGAAAGCTGTGAATGAAGGAAGGGCCGATTTCGTACCGGTTTTCCTGAGTGATATACCCGACCTGTTTAAACGGAAATTCCTGGAAATTGATGTGGCCATCGTACAGGTTTCTCAGCCAGACATCCATGGATATTGTTCTTTGAGCCTGTCAATTGACATAGCCCGGTCTGCAGTAGATAATGCCAAAAAAATAATTGCCCTGGTAAACCAATCATTGCCCCGCACACATGGTGACGGGATGATACATACCGACCGGTTTGCGAAAATGGTTTTTCATCAATCAGACCTTATTGAGGAAGATTACAGTAAAAAAGTGGGTGAAACAGAAATGATCATCGGAAAGAATGTTGCGGAACTTATTGAGGATGGCAGTACTTTACAGATGGGCATCGGCACCATACCGGATGCTGTATTAAGGTACCTTTCCAATCATAAAGATCTGGGCGTACACACCGAAATGCTCAGTGATGGTATCATTGACCTGGTGGAAAAGGATGTGATCAATAACAAAAAGAAACTGATTCACCCGAATAAGAGTGTTACGTCTTTTGCCCTTGGCACGCGCAAGTTGTATAATTATGTGAACGACAACCCTTCTTTTGCTTTTCTTGATATTGACTATGTAAATGACCCGCACGTTATACGGCGCAACCCGAAAGTTATTGCCATCAACAGCGCCATAGAAATTGACATAACCGGGCAGGTTTGTGCAGACAGCATCGGTGAGATGCAATACAGCGGCATTGGCGGGCAGATGGATTTTATGCGGGGAGCCGCCCTGAGCACCGGGGGTAAACCGATTATCGCCCTCAGCAGCCGTACCAATAAAGGTGTTCCGCGTATTGTTCCTCATTTGAAAGAAGGTGCCGGCGTTGTTACTACCCGCGGGCATGTACACTATATCGTTACAGAATACGGAAGTGCATTCTTATTTGGGAAAAACCTGCGCCAGCGTGCCAAAGCGCTGATTGATATTGCACATCCGGATGACAGGGAAGCCCTGACAAAGTATTGCCATGAGCGGTTTAAGATATTCCCGTAAGAAAGAAATTGATTTATATAAAAATGTAAATAGCCATACCCGGTTTTTAGAAAAAATATAATTTTCTCCCAAATATTTGTTTCATCTCATTCACGAATTGGTTATTATCTATAAGAAAGCCAGAAGTATGTGAAACTCCTTAACGGTCACCTGGCTTATGTAAAAAGTACCAAATATTGTGTAATATATCCATGTTTACATTTTGTGTAATCTGTTACTTTATATACATTTATACAACCAGGTATTCCCTTTCAGCATAAATATTCCAAATAGGCAATATATTTAATGCAGCTTTACGGGTTTGCTTATTTTTACACCAAAAAAGATTGGCTATGTCATACCCCTTTCAGATTAATTCCCTTGACCAATATGAAAAAGACTACAAAGCCAGCGTTGAAAACCCGGAAAAATTCTGGGCAGATGTTGCGGGTAATTTCAAATGGAGGAAATCATGGGATAAGGTACTGGACTGGAATTTCAAAGAGCCGAAGATTGAATGGTTCAAGGGAGCAAAACTGAATATCACTGAAAATTGCATTGACCGCCACCTGCCTGCCATGGGCGATAAACCAGCCATCATCTGGGAACCCAATAACCCGGATGAAAGGACAAGGATTGTTACGTATAACCGATTACACAAACGGGTATGCCAGGTTGCCCAAATGCTTACCAATAACGGAGTGAAAAAGGGTGACCGGGTTTGTATCTATATGGGTATGGTTCCCGAACTGGTGTATGCTGTTTTAGGCTGCGCCCGTATCGGTGCCATCCATAGTGTTGTGTTTGGCGGATTCAGCGCCCAAAGCATTGCAGACAGGCTGGATGATGCACAGGCCGAATATATCATCACCTGTGACGGAGCATACAGGGGAAATAAAGACATCCCGCTGAAAAGCATCATTGACGATGCGCTGATTGGCAACAAAACCGTAAAGAAAGTGATTGTTTATACCAGGACCAGGACTCCTTTATCAATGATAAAGGGAAGGGACCTTTGGTGGGAAGATGAAATGGAACATGCGGAAACGCAAATTGAAAAAGATGGTATTGTATCTTTTCCTGCTGTTGAAATGGATGCGGAAGACCCGTTGTTCATACTATATACTTCAGGCTCAACGGGCAAACCGAAAGGAGTGGTTCATACATGTGCCGGTTACATGTTGTGGACAACCTATACATTCGTGAATGTATTCAATTACCAGCCGGGTGAAATCCATTTCTGCACGGCAGATATTGGCTGGATAACCGGCCACAGCTATATCGTTTACGGCCCGCTCTGCGCCGGCGGCACTTCACTGATGTTTGAAGGCGTACCTACCTGGCCCGATGCAGGCAGGTTCTGGGATATCGTAGACAAACACCGGGTGAATATCCTGTACACGGCGCCAACCGCCATCAGGAGCCTCATGGGATATGGATTAGACCCTTTAAAAGGAAAAAACCTGTCATCTTTGCGTATACTCGGAACCGTTGGAGAACCCATCAACGAAGAAGCATGGCACTGGTATAACGAACATGTTGGCAAAAAGAATTGCCCGATAGTAGACACCTGGTGGCAAACGGAAACCGGAGGCATCATGATCTCAAACCTGGCCGGCATTACAGGTTCAAAACCCGGCTGGGCCACATTGCCTTTACCTGGCATACAACCGTTACTGGTAGACGAAAATGGTCATGAGATAACAGAAAAAGACAGCAACGGCCTGCTGAAAGGGAACCTTTGTATCAAATCGGCATGGCCTTCCACCATACGAACCACTTACGGCGACCATGAACGGTGCCGCACAAACTATTTTGCCACCTATGAAAACCTGTATTTCACCGGCGATGGCGCATTGAAAGACGAAAACGGCAATTACCGGATAACAGGACGGGTAGACGATGTATTGAATGTAAGTGGCCACCGCATTGGTACGGCAGAAGTAGAGAACGCACTCAATATGCATGCCGGTGTGGTGGAAAGCGCCGTAGTTGGATACCCTCACGATATCAAAGGGCAGGGTATCTATGCCTTTGTGATTTGTGAAAATACGCTTGAT
>CALKVC010000192.1 GCA_937996595.1 uncultured Chitinophagaceae bacterium | reverse complement strand
TGCTCTTCCGATCTAAAAGGAAACTGCCTTCCTGACCTTCCCAAATACATGCCAGCAGGTATTTGTATTCCAGTTCCATGGATGCATGTTTATATGCATACATGTATTCGTAATAGTGGTTAAAGCAGATATAGAATATTACAGAAAAAACAATAATTACCGAAAACGCCTGAACAAAGAAAGAGGCTTTACCAAGTGTTAACCAGTTTTTTGCTGATAACTGATCATGATCGCGGGAAGCCTTAAAATATGAAACGGCGGCTATAAGGGAGGCTATAAACGCCAGGATTACAAAAAAATGTCCCAATTGCCCGGGCAATAAATGTTCTCCCTCAAAATTCATGCGTACGTTTTAGGAAATGGTTTAAAAAACTAGTTGACAGCCGACTGCTCATTCATGCTTTGTTCCAGTTTATTCTTATCGTCTTTGTATTTACTGGGGCATTTCAGCAGGATATCTTTACATTCAAAATGGTCGGCATTCATCTTGCCTTTTAACACCACGCGTTCGCTTTTTTCCAGGTCGGTGGGTTTGCTGTTATGATAAACCACCTTGGTGATGTTACCCAGGCTATCGATGGCTGTAAAAGAAAGGTAGTTTGGGTTGTTAACGGGATCGTAAATGATAGGTTGTGATTTGTCGACTTTTGCAATCAGGTGTACGAATTTGCCCTGTTTTTGTTTAGCGGATGATATACTGTCGTAAGTGGAAAAATCAACAGAATAGGCAAGCAATGCTACTATGAGTGCAGCAATACCAACCAGTATGATTATATGAGTTTTTTTCATGTTGTAATTTGAAAGGCAAAGTTAATTCAAAATCTTTCCTGATTGGCTTTTAACGCCTGATTTTTATCATTCTTCAAAACAACTTACATCATATATTTGCAAAAATTTTAAAACCAGATGGCAGACCTGTCTACATTCGACCCTAGTTCGGTAGGTAACCCCAACAATAATATATTCGGACTTCCTTTTTCTGAAGAAGATGCGAGGCTTATCATATTACCAATTCCCTGGGAAGTGACGGTTAGTTACAATGCGGGGACTGCCCGTGCCCCGGACCATATATTTTCTGCAAGCCTGCAGGTTGACCTGTTTGATCCCGAAGCAAGGGACGTATGGAAACAGGGGATTTTCATGCGTGAAACGAATAAGAAAATTCTTACAAAAAGTGATTACCTGCGCAAAGAGGCTGAATTGTACATCAGGTACATTTCACAGGGTGAGATTGTGGCAGATAACAAGTTCATGTGCAAAACCCTGAAGGAAATAAATGAGGGCAGCCTTTTTCTTAATGATTGGGTTTACCAGCAGACAAAGGATTTGCTGGATGCCGGCAAACTGGTTGGGTTGCTGGGCGGCGATCACAGTACACCGTTAGGTTATTTTAAGGCCATTGCAGATAAGTATGAATCCTTCGGAATATTGCAGATAGATGCCCATTGCGATTTAAGGAAAGCCTATGAAGGGTTTAATTATTCACATGCTTCTATCATGTACAATGCATTGAACCAGATACCTAACCTGGAAAAACTGGTACAGGTTGGAATCAGGGATTTTTGTGAGGAAGAGCTTGATGAGATAAACGGAAGTAACGGAAGGGTAGTGGCATTTTTTGAAAGGCAGATAAAAGAGCGCCAGTATGAAGGTGAATGCTGGAGGGATATAGCATTTGATATCATCAACCAGTTGCCTCAAAATGTGTTTGTTAGTTTTGATATAGACGGACTGGATCCAAAACTATGTCCGCATACCGGAACACCTGTTCAGGGCGGTTTTGAAACAGAGCAGATTTTTTATTTATTGAAGAAACTGGTTCAGAGCGGAAGGAAGATCATTGGATTCGACCTGAATGAAGTGGGGGTTAGCCACGATGAATGGGATGAAAACGTAGGAGCCCGCGTGCTTTATAAATTATGTAATCTGCTGCTGGCATGCAATCCAACGTAAAAAACAGGTATACTATACAGCTACCGGATGAAAAACATAAAACAATCCGTTATGTTACCCTTTTCATCTTACTGATCAACTGCTTTGTATTTGGTTATATTTATTTTAACAGCCCTGTTGAAAAGAACAGCAATGTAAGCCTGATGGGAATGCTGATCAGCGTTTCAGCACTTGTTTTTTTCCTTATTCAATTTTTTACGGGCAGATTGGCTGCTTTCAGGCCCGGGATTGCATTTATTATACTCAGTTTTTTTTGGATCATCCTGGGTAACTATCTGCTGGCGCTCTGTGTTGCCATCTTTGCGGTGTTTGGGTTTTTTGCTGATAAAAAACTTATGGTTGTATTTGATGAGGATAAAATAACCTATCCGTCATTTCCGGTTAAGTATTTTTATTGGAAAGAAATAAGTAATGTTGTTTTAAAAGATCATGTGCTTACCATCGACCTTTTAAATAATAAACTGATTCAGGCAGTGATAGATAAGGCTTCCCGGGATGAGGTTGATGAAGCGTCGTTTAATACATTTTGCCGTAAACAAGTTGGGGCCGAAGTTCATAGTTAGGATATAGTCTTAAACCTCAAACTTCAAACTTCAAACTTCAAACTTCAAACCTCAAACCTCAAACTTCAAACTAAACTTGTTCCGGTAAACATTATTTTTGCAACATGCAAACACTATCGCAATCCCCGTATTTATTGTATTCTGATGGCAAGGGCAATATTTTTGAAGACAGCAGCCTGTATGTAACCGGGCGTAGTGGCTGGGACGCATATCCGATCAATACTGAAGAATGGATATTATTGCCGGATGGCGGGCAGTTATATGAACTTCCGGGCCGCAGGGGAATTGGGATTGATGTTAAAACCGGCGAAATGCGAATCTGTGAAAAGGGCTGGGCGGTGGCAGCCTTCATTCCACCTGCTCATACGGGGTTTTATATGGCCGCTTATGAAATGCTGCAGGATGCCCCCACATTACCACTTTTTTGTTATACGGCAGTTGGCTGGCATGATGATAAGACATATGTTCCTGCCATACGGATTGAACAGGATATCAGGCAGGAATGTGCGGGATATGATGATGATAAGATTGAAGAAGGGGCTGAAAAATTACTTCGTTCGTACCCGCATAACCGGTTGGTGAAACACCTGGTGGAAAACTGCTGTATGACGTATACCTGTCCGGCAGCCAGGAACCTTGCGTTGGGAAGATGGGAATGCCCGGTTCCCGTATCGCCGGCATGTAATGCAAACTGCATTGGTTGCATCAGTTTCCAGCCGCAGGAAGAGGAGATTATCAGTACACAGGACAGGCTAACGTTTAAGCCTACCCCGGAAGAGATTGTTGAATTCACAGTGCCACACCTGGAAACAGCCCCTTTTCCATTAATCAGTTTCGGGCAGGGCTGCGAAGGCGAACCATTGCTGATGTGGGAAACAATAAAGGAAGCCATCATTGAAATAAGGAAGCATACCAAAAAGGGGAGTATCAACATCAATACGAACGGCAGCATGCCCGGGGCTGTAAAAGAACTGTGCGAGGCCGGTTTGAACAGCATCCGGGTAAGCCTGAATTCTGTTCGTGAACAAATATATACTGCTTATTACAAGCCCAATAATTATGAATTCAGCGACCTGAAAGAGAGTTTACAGATTGCACGGAGTTACGGAGCCTGGACGAGCATCAACTATTTTGTATTTCCGGGTATGACGGACAGTGTGGAAGAATATGAAGCGCTGCGGTTATTCATAAAAGAAACGGGTTTGTGTATGATACAGTGGCGCAATTTCAATATTGATCCCGACTGGTACCTGGGCAAAATAGGCGTGTATGATACCGGTGATTGTATCGGTGTTAAACAGATGCAGGAACTGATTCAGGAAGAGTTTCCAGATTTGAAATACGGGTATTTCAATCCATCTATGGAACGCATCAGGGGAAATTTTGAGACAGATTTTGCGCATTGATTTCCTTTAAACCGGCTACCTGTTGCATTTCCGTCGCTTAAGATCAATAAAATCATCCTGCAGGAACTTAGGTTAAATTTAAAGAGAATTGAGAACTGACGAGCCGGCAAAGGTCAGAGACATGTTTTGGCTCGTTAGGAGTAAATTCCTATGTAATAAGGGTCACTACCCGTGTTTATCTTATGTAAATGAGCAACATGTAAAAGATATTCCATTCTATTTTTTAAGCAGAATGGTATTAGTCCCTTATTAGTAGTTGATACTTCTGGAAAATGTGCTAATTGGCTCTTTCATATAAACCATGAAAAGTCATTAAAGTGAAATAACAGGTCAGGTAATTCTGCAAAATTGGTTATTAACATCTGTTTATTTACATTTCAATAATGATTACTTAATCATTTGTTTTTTTTGGGTGGGTAATTTTGGTAGAATTTATGAAGGAAATAAAAACCACCTTAACAGCCAATACAATTTTTTTCCTTTGCTGCCTGTTTTTTTTTATTCCGGTTGGGATAACCTTAAACCAGATATCAAAAGCAGATAGCTTCCTTTATCTTGCAAAAGTACATACACAGATTTTAGACTATTTTTTTTCAGTATACACATTTTTGGGCAATGGTATTTTTGTTATTTCACTTTGTGTTATCTTGTTTTTATTAAAGCAGCGCCAACTTGCTTTGTGTTTATTAGTTGGATATATATTTACCGGCTTAATAGCTCAGTTGGGTAAAAACCTAATTTATGCTCCACGTCCAAAAGTTTTCTTTCAATCCAGTGGTTTCGCCAATTATATGAAGTATTTCACACACAGTAATAGTGGCGCCAGCAGTTTCCCATCTGGTCATACTGCATCTGCATTTTCAGTGGCCACCATCCTTGCATTTACTTCTATGAAAAGATTTTGGGGCGCTATTCTTTTTACAGGAGCCTTTTTAGTTGGGTATTCAAGGATCTATTTAGGGCATCATTTTCCCATAGATGTATTAGTTGGTGCGCTTATCGGGGTGATTTTTGGGGCATTTTCCTACCAGATTGTTTATAACAAATCAAATTGGCTGGGCATATTAAAATGGGGAAAAATTCTCTTTTTAAGGCGACGCGGGCGCTATTTAGATACCGGGGTTTCATAGTAATTTCAACAATTTTAGATGGACGTTTTTTGCTTATTAAATTTTGGGATAGTCGGTTGTTCCGGCGTTTTCATTGATTTCGCAATTACCATTTTATGTAAGGAAAAACTGAAATGGAACAAATATTTTTCCAGTATGGCCGGGTTTACGTTTGCAGTTACAAATAACTACATACTTAACAGGCATTTCACTTTTCAAAGCACTGAAAACAATATTGCATTTCAATTCTTTAAATTTTCCATAATTTCTATTATCGGGCTAATGCTAAGTATATCGTTGCTTTACCTGTTGCAAAAAAATACATCAATCAATTACTATGTTAGCAAGATTATTGTAATTGCTATTGTTTTTTTCTGGAATTTCGGGGCAAATAATTTTTATACATTTTAGCATACATGGCCACCAGATCAAAAATAGACTGGTTGATTATTATTTCCACCCTCGTTAGGTGCATTACAGCATTTTCTGTGGAATTGGGAAATGACGAAGTATATTACCTTTCTTACGCGCAAAAGTTACAATGGAATTATTTTGATCACCCACCGATGGTTTCTTGGATGGCATGGCTAGGGCAGAAAATTGTGTTTAGCAATCATCTGACATTTCTATCAGGGCGAGTCTTAGTGCCGTTTTTTCACTTGATTGCCACTATC
>CALKVC010000191.1 GCA_937996595.1 uncultured Chitinophagaceae bacterium | reverse complement strand
ATTGCTGTTATTGCTAAAATCCTTTCCCGGAAAATACCATTACATGTTAGAAATTTAAAACGCTTGCATATGAATAATTCTACAAAGCAACCATCAGGAAAGTTGGTTGCATTTATAATTTCAACTATTATTTTTTCTCTGTCATTTTTTGTAGCTGGTGCCCAGGCTGTATATACAACAGCAGTTGCCGACTGGACACAATCCTGGGATAACAATTCAGGAGCTTACCAGGCAACTGGCGGGCCGGGCTTATATTCATTTGGAACAACAAATACAGAAGGACAAGTGAACACCCGATTATTAACCAGTGATGGAACCACCTCAGGCGCCCAGCAGGCTTTGCGGGTTGGACAAAAGCTGATCATCCGGATGGCGGCACCCGTTGGAGGCGGCCGTAGTAATATTCAAACCGGTGGAAGGATTGGTTTTGCCCTGAAGAGTTCAACTGGATTATTTGACGGAACCGGTGGTTTCGGAAGATATAATGCGAATGCACTTATGCGAATAGAATTCCAGGGAGGGCAGGGATTAGCACAAATAGTAGATGGCGGTGGTACTACTCAATCAAACATGCCAAATTTTACAGATTTTGTTGCCGGGCAAACCTATGAAGTGGAAATGATTTCAGATAAGGAGTATAACCTGCAGTTGGGCAGCGGCATGCGATACAATATCCGGTTAATGACCGCCACCAGCACCGTAAAACAAATTACGATTGCCAACCTGGGAGAAAACAGGGACGGCGTTTATACGTTACTGGAAGTTGCCAATACGCCAACCGTTTCTGTTGTTGCCAATGGCGTTGAATCGTACACGGTAACCGGTGTTATTTCAAACAACGGCGTTACTGCAAATACGTTGACAAAAACCGGAACCGGAACCGTAACATTAACCGGGCAGAATACCTATACCGGCTTAACAACAGTGAGCAACGGAACACTAAGGTTAAATGCAGTTTCGGCAAACACGATCAATGCCGGAAATAATATTACGCTGGCCAGCGGTGGTACATTGCAGGTTTCGCAGGACCAAACCGTAGGAAACCTGGTTGTACCGGCAGGATCTACACTCCAGGTTGATGCGGGGAAAACGTTAACTATCACAGGTACATTTACCGGCGGAGGAACCATTATAAATAATGGAACTATCTCCATGTCGGGTACTGCAGCACAAAGCTTCCCGGGCAGCGGTAGCATATCTGCCATGAACAACCTCACCATCAATAATAGTTCTGTAAACGGGGTTACCC
>CALKVC010000190.1 GCA_937996595.1 uncultured Chitinophagaceae bacterium | reverse complement strand
ACCTAATGATTGTGTTATGATTGGCAAGCCGACAGACTCTTTGGCAATCATTCTTTTTAAATCTTGTTTTATCGGTTGATTCATATATGAAAAACCCTTTTCAACAATTTTCATTAAATCAGGTTCATTCCACATTCCTACCTCTAAATGAGATATTCTGCCCGTCAAATCTTTATTTGCAAAAGCAATATCAACCGCATGATGTGC
Source organism: uncultured Chitinophagaceae bacterium (assembly GCA_937996595.1). Lineage (GTDB taxonomy): Bacteria > Bacteroidota > Bacteroidia > Chitinophagales > Chitinophagaceae > Ferruginibacter. Next base: position 3,990 of record CALKVC010000190.1, on the reverse strand, counting down.
TGTACCAACTACTAGAACAGAAATTTCATTATCTACAAAAACTTTCCATTGCTGAAAAATTATCTTTTGTACACTAGGTTTTAGGTAATGAAAATCTTCAACTACTAAAAAGTAATTTACCTCTTTTAAAATTGGAATCAAATGCTCCGGAGAAGGGCTTGCTAGTATCAACTCTCTAACTTCTGTTTCAGACTTTTCTTTAGTTATACCAAAATTGACTTCCCCTAAAATTTTTGATAACCATTTCCAACCAAACTCAACACCAACCTTTGCACTCCCTGAACTGGAAGTGCCAGTAGATTTTTCTTTAGAAGAAACTCTAGAAAAATTTACCTTTTCCAAAATTTTTCTCCAAAATTCGCTTGCTGAAATTTCCTCGTCACACCTTACTAATAATGGCTCATATTCTAAGTCTTTTAGGACTTTATTGTAGAGAGTTGTTTTTCCTGTTTTTGAAGGTCCTGTAAGCAGACAAACATTACCTTCTGAAAGAATATTTGCTTTTAGTTTATTTTCAAAACTTCCGCTTTCTCTTTCTACATAGGTGTGAGTTGGTTGCCCTACAGTTTTAAATATATCTTTTATATAAATCTTCATGATTTTGAAAATTGAATTGTCCTTTTTGAAAGTATAGCAGCCAATTTGTAGATTTACGCAATTTTATGCACATTTATCACGCCAATCTAATACCCGTTCGCTGATTGGGGCAACAAACAATCCCCTAAGCTACCAATTCCTTCAATCCGTTTAATACGTATTAATACGGTATTTTTAAAGGTTTTTTAGGTATTTAGTGCAAAGCTTCAAGCATAATGGAAAGTTATTTACACATGGAACTTACCAGGCTGCCCAGTGTTCGCAAACCCTCATCTACCTCTTTGCTCCAGGGTTTTCCAAAACTGAGGCGGATGCAGTGGCCGTAATCGGTGCCGGATGAGAAGATACGGCCCGGTACAATGGAAATCTTATTTTCCATGGCAACCGTGCGCAATTTAAAGGCATTCACTTTTTTGTTCAGTTCCAGCCATAAGATGAAACCGCCCTGCGGCCGCGATACCTTGGTGTCGGCCGGAAAATATTTGATGATGGCCTGCACATACCGCAGGCTCTGGGTATGGAGGGCTTTACGCAATGTCTTCAGATGGTATTCGTAGCGGCCATGCTTTAAAAAATGCGCCATGGCAGCCTGCGGCAGGGTTGGGCAACTGATGTTCTGTATCCGTTTCATCTGCTTTACCTGCTCGGTAAATTTACCCGGTATGGCCCAGCCAATGCGGTAGCCCGGCGCCAGCGATTTGGATATGGATGAACAATACAGCACCCATCCCTTGCTGTCGTAATACTTGCAGGTTTTGGGCCTGCTTTTCCCAAAATAAAGCTCGCCGTAAATATCATCCTCTATCAGCGGCACCTGGTATTTAGTTACCAGTTCTACCAGCTTCCGCTTGTTTTCATCGGGCATACAACTGCCAAAGGGGTTGTTGTAGGTTGGCACAAACACACAGGCACGTATACGCGACTGTCGGATGGCTTTTTCAAAATATGCCAGGTCGATTCCCGTTACCGGGTTAGACGCTATTTCTGCCACCTTCAGCCCCAGGCTTTCAATGGCCTGGTTGATGCCGAAATAAGTAGGGCATTCCACCGCTACCGTATCGCCAAATTTGGTAACGGCTTTCAGGCACATCATCACCGCTTCCAGGCATCCCGACGTGATGATCACTTCACCGGGGTTTACCTTGCCGCCCCAGTTAAAAGCCAGTTTAGCAATTTGCTGCCGCAACTCAGTATTCCCCTGTATGTTTTCATAATTAACCCCATGGTCTTTCGTATTGCGCATGGCATATACCACCGATTTGCTCAGTTTGGCAGCCGGCAATAAGGATGCATCGGGCACGGCCAGCGCAAAATTAACCACGTTGTCGGCCACGATATCTGTGTAAATGCTTTCTATCATTTCCTTCACACTTACTTCATGCGATTGCACATCGGGTTTGGTACTGGCCGGCAATGCGGGGAAACGCCGGTGGTTAAACCGTACATAATAACCCGATTTGGGCCTCGATTCTATCAGCCCCTTCGCTTCCAGCTGGTAATAGGCCTGGAACGCCGTGCCCATGCTGATGCCGTATTCCTCACTCAGCATCCGCACCGATGGCAGCTTGTCGCCAATACGGAGTATCTCATCCGTGATCATTTTTTCAAGCCCGTCTGCAACCTGCCGGTACAGGTGGTCATCCCCATTAAAATTTGACTTACGCATAACAGTTATATTTAGCTCTAAGTAGTAGGTTTAAAAACGAAATCCCAAATCTCAAAATCTCAGATCTTAAAATCTCAGATGTGAGATGTGAGATGTGAGATCTGAGATTTAATCTGATCTACTCAAAAATACTAAATCTGAATCTGTTTATTCTAAAAAAAATGTGCAAATTTTGCGTTGTTAATGTCATTTTTTAAAAATGATTGCTGCTCATCTAAAAAAGATATTATGGAACTCATGATGGAAATTCCTGTACGTAAAACAACCAGGCCCGGTATACACGAAGTTGATTTCAACCACCTGGAATTCGGAAAATATGTTTCCGACCATATGCTGGAATGTGATTATAAGGACGGAGCCTGGCATAACCCGCATATCCTGCCATTTTCAAACCTCTCGCTTAGTCCAACCACGCTGGCATTGCATTACGGGCAAACCGTATTTGAAGGGATGAAGGCCTTCCGCATGCACGACGGGCGCGTGAACATATTCAGGATAGACAGGCATTACCAGCGCTTTGTAAAATCGCTGGAGCGTATGTGCATGGCCGTTATACCCGAAGATATTTTCCGCGAAGGGCTGATGAAGCTGGTGGAAACCGATGCGGCCTGGGTGCCCTCAAAAAGCGGCGATGCCCTGTACCTGCGCCCGTTCATGATTGCCAGCGAAGCCCGTTTCGGCGTAAAGATATCAGACGAATACAAGTTCATCATATTTACCGGCCCGGTTCCGGCATTGTATGTAGACCCGATAAAGGTGAAGGTGGAAACCCAGTATGCCCGGGCAGTAAAAGGGGGAACCGGTGCAGCCAAATGCGGCGGCAATTATGGCGGGGCATATTATCCCACCAAACTGGCCAGGGAAGAAGGGTATGAACAGGTGTTATGGACAGACGCCCGGGACCATGCATTCATTGAAGAATCGGGTATGATGAATGTGATGTTTGTAATAAACGGCGAACTGGTTACTGCTCCGTTATCCGATTCCATACTGGATGGCGTTACCAGGGATTCATTGCTGAGGCTGGCTGTGGATATGGGTCTCCCGGCAACCGAACGGCCCATTAAAGTTGATGAACTGGAAAAAGCATTTATAAACGGTACCATTACTGAAGCATTCGGTGCCGGTACCGCGGCCGTGGTGGCGCCCATCAAAACCATCAGCATCAACGGAACCGATCATAACCTGCCGGCATATAACGGAAATGAAATGATGTTCAGGCTGAAAAACCAGTTGGAACAGTTACGCACGGGCCTTATAAGTGATCCGTACGGATGGAATTTCATTGTGTAAACAGGGCTCCCGGAACATACTATATGGGCCGTTGCTACGCTTCGGCCCTTTATTTTTAAGTTTCGTGATTACACTGAGATAAGGTCAATTGCCAAACAGATTCAACATAAATTGCTGTGATAATAGCTTAAATTAGTATGGTAGTTGTTTAATTTGTTTAAAATTTCTACTCTGAGAGCAGAATTACTAAAGTTGATGTTACCGAAGAACTGAAGTTGATTAAAGCTCCTTCCCGCAATGGAAGAGAAAGTTGCCAGGCCTGCTCCGATGTATATCGTAAGTGCCCTTTTTTGGGCAAGCAATAAAGTAAAAAGCATAACGCGTTATGCTATTAAAATAAATAAGAACAGCAGTGAATTTTAGAAATAATTCTAATAATAGTTATTTTTCTTTTTTGCTTCTCCAAAAAAGAAACAAAAAAAGAGCCCCGAAAT
>CALKVC010000189.1 GCA_937996595.1 uncultured Chitinophagaceae bacterium | reverse complement strand
GCTGGGTGTTTGGGAGAGCAACCGTTTACTGCAAGGGCTTTTTAATAAAAAGCTGCACGGCCAAAAAAATAAAATTAAAGGACTAGCCCTGTTCTTTGCCTCGGGATGCCTGGCAACAACCCTCATCGGCGCCGCCATAATATTCCCGGTGAGCATGCTGTTGCATAATCATAGTTTTGAGGAAACGGTAATTCCGTTGAAACTGAACCTGATATATGCCTGGCTGGCAAACCTGCTGTTTCACCTCATCAACGCCATTTTCTTTTATTTCAGGGAATACAAAACAACCTGGATGGAGGCGGAGGAACTAAAGATGATGACGGCACAGGCAGAATTACAACTGGTGAAAAGCCAGGTGAACCCGCATTTTCTTTTCAACAACCTGAATGTGCTTTCTGCATTAGTAATGAAAAACAACAGTGAGGCCAACCAGTTTATTGAAGCATTTTCCAAAGTATACCGCTACATCCTGAATAACCATGACAAGGAACTGGTAGACATAGAAACAGAAATTGAACATACAAAGCCTTACATATTTCTTTTGCAGAAGCGGTTTCCGGACGGGCTTGTCATTAACATGAACATACCGGAAAATTATAACCGGCTATATGTTATTCCGGCATCTATGCAGATGCTAATTGAAAATGCCGTAAAACACAACGTTGTAAGCCGGAACAAGCCTTTATATATTGATGTGCATGCCAACGGAAATAATAGTATTGTAGTATCCAATAACATGCAATCCAGGAAACCGGATGAAGCCTCAACCGGGATCGGCCTTTCCAATATCATAAAACGTTACCTGCTGGTAAGCGGTAGGGAAGTGTCTATCGAAAAAACCACGGATTCGTTTGCAGTAACCATCCCGTTGATAACTTTAAATTAATCATCATGAACATTTTGATTATTGAAGATGAGCGGCTGGCAGCAGAGAAACTACAAATGCTCGTGAAGCAATATGACCCTTCCATCCGTGTAATGGCATGCCTGGAAAGTGTAGAAGAAACCGTAGATTGGCTGAATAACAAGCCGGCGCCCGACCTGATGCTGATGGACATCCATTTATCAGACGGGCATAGTTTTGAAATTTTGCAGAAAACGCCCGTTCGCAAACCCATCATCTTTACAACCGCTTATGATAATTATGCCATTGATGCATTCCAGCACCTGAGCATAGATTACCTGTTGAAACCAATATCCTCAGAAGCTATCGCCAAAGCGCTTAATAAATACCAAACCCTTGCTTCTTCCTTCATTCCCCGCGATTACAACATACTGGTTGATTCATTTAAAGACGGGGTAATGGCTTCGCGTTATAAAACAAGGTTCCTGGCTAAAGTGGGGCAGCGCATGTTTTTCATACAGGAAAACGAAGTGGCGTATTTTGCGGCAGACAATAAAATTGTATTCCTCATTGACCGGGAGGGAAACAGGTTTGTGATAAACTATACCATGGAAAAACTGGAGCTTATATTAAACCCAAAATACTTTTTCAGGCTCAACAGGAAATTTATCATTCATTCCGATATGGTTGAACAGGTGAAACCATACCACAATAACAGGTTAAAGGTAATTTTAAGGGGAATCAGCACCCCGGAAGATTTGGTGATAAGCCGTGAAAAAATAGGGGCTTTCAAGGCCTGGGCAGAATCGTAAAATAACGCTGCTGCTTTATGCTTTATTTAATGCAACGGTGAATTTGCTTCCGGCCCCAAAATCACTTTCCACCGTAATGCTGCCGCCCTGAGCTTCTATAAATTCTTTGCTTATTGAAAGTCCTAATCCGGTTCCTTCTTTTTTAGTGCCGGGCACCCGGAAATAGCGATCAAATATTTTATCCCGGTATTGCGGCTCTATCCCCTGTCCTGTATCGGTTACAGTAAACAATATTTTGTTGTTGATTTCTGATATGTTCAGGAAGATTACCGAGTTTTCATATGAATAACGGATAGCATTGGAAATAAGGTTGGTTAATACCCATGCTGTTTTTTCAGTGTCGGCCATCACTTTTGAAACTTTTTCAGGGGAGGATACCTGAAAGGTTATTTTCTTTTCCTCCGCCTGTGTTTTATTGGCTTTAACCGCATATTCAAGTATCTCTGCCGGTTCAACAGGAATGATTCCCAGTTCAATTTTACCGCTTTCCACCTGTGTCATATTAAGCAGTTCACCGGTTATTTTCAGCAGCCTCGCCGTGTCTTCCTTTATACTCTCTACCAGGTTCCGTTGTTCCTCGTTAATTGTTCCTGTTTGCTCGTTTTCCAAAAGCTGCAGGCTCATTTTTATGGATGAGATAGGCGTTTTCAATTCATGGGAAACCGTGGCAATAAAATTGGTTTTTGCAAAATCAAGTTCTTTGTATGGTGTTATATTTTGAAGCAGGATGACGTTGCCGATGAGTTTTTCCTCCGTTTCCCCGGTTGGGGTTATCTTAATGGGTATGGTTTCTTTTTCGAAATAACTTTCTTTATTATCTGCATAGATTTTTATCGGTGCCTTTTTATTCGCAGCTGTATTATTCGCCGGTGTAAAAAGATCCTGTATCAATGCACGCAGCAGGTCATTATTTACCGCTATATCCTGCACTGGCTTACCTATTACATCTTCTTTATGCAACCCGGTTATTTTAAAGGCATTGTCGTTCATAAATATTACCTGCATACTTTCATTTATACCAATTACCGGGTCCTTCATATTATTGATCAGTGTTTCTATGCGCCGCTTTTCTATCAACAGCTTTTCCAGGTTACCCGCTTTGTATTCTTCCAGTTTTTGCGCCATGCTGTTAAATGCTGCTGCCAGTTCACCAAATTCATTGTGTTTTTCAAAATGCACCCGTTGTGAATAGTTTTGGGCCGCTATTTGTTTTATACTGCCGGTAAGTTCTTTTACAGGATTGGCAATATTGCCGGGCAGGTTTACCCATAAGATAAAGGATATGAGAAAGCAAATGGTGCCCACCAGCGTAACCCAGAATATGGAGCTTTCTGCCGTACTTTGTGCAATGCTGCTTTTTCTTTGTATTGCCTGCATATTCAGCTGCATGATATCTGTAATGTCTTTCTGAACCATCCTTTGCAGCGTATTATCGGAAGGGCTTTGTTTTAACTTCTCAAAATCCACAACCAGTTTGACGGTCAATTCTTTTTCGCCTGTTTCTGTTATGTTTTTCTGCTGACCTGAGAGGTTTTCCCGGAACAGTTTTTGCGCTTCCGGGTTTTCTATTCCATTGTTCAGTGCTATGAGCATTTGCCTGGAATAGTCGAGCGTATTATAATTTGCCACTAATATGTTCCTGGTTTCACCAGAAAGTTTATTGATGAACAGGCTGCTCAATATAATCAGCAATGCAATCATTGCAAACAGCAACCCTATTCCCAATAAAAGTTTTGCTTTTATTTTCACTTTGTAGATTATTGTAATTATGAATACCCGGATTCAATTCATTAACTCAGGATAACCAGGTCGATGTCGTTTGTTGATAATTTTTTAAGCAGTTCACTAAAAACATTCGTGGCCATTATTACTTTAAATAAGTTCAAATGCGGTTTGCCGATACAAATCGTGGTAATTTGCCTTTCTTCACATTGGTCCATGATGGCTTTGGCAACCTGGTTGTTTTTAACTTTTATGATCTCCGCTCCCAGTTCTGTTGCCAGTTTAAAATTATTGATCAAATGCCTTTGTTTGTCCAGCGCTATCTTATCGGCAGACTCTGAAGATGTTTGAACATACAAAACGTACCAATTGCTATTGTAATAGGATGCAAGCCTGGCCGTTTTACGGATCACTTTTTTTGCAATGTCATGGTTGCTGCTGATACAGGCAAGAAACCGCTCTTGCCTGAGATGTGCGTTTCGTGGCAGTTCATTTTCAATTTTCCTTTCTACCTGAGAAGCCACTTCTTTTAGGGCCAGTTCGCGTAACTGTAATATTTTTTCACCCTGGAAAAAATTTCGCAGAGCCAGTTCAATTTTGTCTGGCGTATAAATTTTACCCTCTTTTAACCTGGTTACCAGTTCGTCTGCCGTTAAGTCTATATTCACCACTTCGTCTGCCTGTTGCAGCACGCTGTCTGGTATGCGTTCCGCAACATCAATGCCGGTTATCTCTTTTACGTACTGGTGCAGGCTTTCTATATGCTGAATATTAACAGCGCTTATTACGCTGATGCCGGTATCCAGGATGTCTGTAACGTCCTGCCAGCGTTTGGCATTCTTACTGCCTTCAATATTGGTATGGGCCAGTTCATCTATGATTACCACCTCGGGGTGCAGGTTAATTACAGCCTGCACATCAAGTTCTTCCAGTTCCTTTCCTTTGTAGAATAGTTTTCTCCTGGGAATTACCGGAAGCCCTTCCAGCAATGCCTGGGTTTCTTTGCGGCCATGTGTTTCTATATAACCAATTTTAATGTCAACCCCGTTTCGCAGCAAGGTTTGGGCTTCCTGCAGCATTCTATATGTTTTGCCTACGCCGGCGCTCATGCCAATGTAAATCTTAAACTTTCCGCGCCTGTTTTTGCGTATCAGGTTTAAAAATTGTTCTGCGTTTTTTTCCGGCTCGGGCATAGTTAAAAACTTACTGAGATAGAAGAAGTAATAAAGGTATTATTATTTGTTACACCGCTTCCTTTTCTGAAAACATTGTCCTTACTGTTATATGACCTTACTTCCACCCTGATTACCGCATTTGATATTGGTGCATAATCTACATTTACAGAATAACCGGTTGTTTTAAACCCGTTTGCTGTGCCGCTGGCGATAATTACACCATACTTATCATCATAATATTCACCTCTTGTTGCAATTGTCCATTTTGAGTTTAATGCATATCTTAAGATCAAGACGGGAGAATACCAGGAATTAAAATGATTGCTTCCTTTATTTTTTTGTTCTGAGCCAATATCAAACCCTGCAATAATACCAAACTTACTGGTTACATTAAAAATGCCATACACATTGTGAAAGTAGCGCCACAAGCGGGCACTATCAGGTTTATCGGTACCAATAAATGTGCTGTAATTGAATGTGGCTCTGTCATTGGGCTTGTACTGCAATTGTGTACCATAGCTCATCAGCGAATTGCCATCTACTCTTTTAATGCGCTGCCAGCCGTTTAATACCAAACCACTTATTACCCATTTATTATTATCGCTGGTATAAGTAAGTTTTGCACCGCTTTCAAAATAAGGTGAATTGTCTGCCAGTATACTCCTGGTGAGTACCCAGCAATCTTTTGACACAGCACTTTCAAAACCAATATGTGATGAAAATATACCTGCATCTATCCAAAGGTTTTTCCTTTTGGATATTTTTACTCCGGCATTGGCTTCATACACATTTTTCAATACACCTGTTTCTGCTGCGTAATTTGCATTCATGTATGTACCGGCTGCAATGGCAAGATTAGCCCTTACCCGCTCTGCATTGTAACTGCCTTTTAAAAAGCCGAGATTTAAATTAAATTCATTGTGGCGGTTATGGCTGTAAATAAAACCCGGCCTGTTGTTATCTGTGGGCTTATTAAAATCGTATTGATAATAGGCCTCCATATAACCACTGAAACTGAAGGGGTTGATCTTTGGATCTTTTACTTTTGCAGAATCCTGTGCAATTAAAGTTGTGCCTGCAAGCAGCATAATTCCCAATAAAATCATTTTCATCGTACTTAATTTTTCAGTTGTTATTTTATTTTATCTAGCTCAATGTTCAATTTCAATATATTCACTTTAGAAGGGCCAAAGATACCAGCTAATGGTTTTTCCGTTTGTTTATCAATCAGGCTAATGATCGTTGCTTCTTCTATATTTCTAATAGCAGCAATGCGCTTTACCTGCACTTTTGCACCTGCTGGCGATAAGTCAGGATCCAGTCCACTGCCAGATGCGGTTACCAGTTCTACGGGTATTTCTTCTTTTTTTATCCCTGGATTATGCATTAAAAAACGATCAATCCGTTCCTGCACCTGTGTTAAATAATCCGGGTTTGAAGGCCCTTTGTTCGAGCCTCCTGAACCGGCTGCATTATAACCAACCGCCGATGGGCGGCCCCAGAAATATTTATCTTCTGAAAATTCCTGGCCTATATTGGCATACCCTGCCACTTTACCGTTTACGGTAACTGTTTCGCCCATACCGCCGCCGGGCGACAGTTTTGCTACGGCTGCAATAAACAATGGATATAAAACCGAACACAAAATGATTAATACAAGCGTAAGTTTTAAAGATGGCCAAACATATTTTTTCATGTGAAAGATTTTTACAGGTATTATACAAAGAATGCTACAACAAGGTCGATGGCTTTGATTCCTATGAATGGAACAATTACTCCACCCAACCCATAGATCAACAGGTTCCTCCTTAACAAAGCACTGGCGCCAATGGGCTTATACATTACTCCTTTTAAAGCCAGTGGTATCAGTAATGGAATTATGATGGCATTGAATATTACGGCTGACAGTATTGCACTTTCGGGGCTGTGAAGCTGCATAATATTTAACGCCTGCAGCGCCGGAATAGAACCAATGAATAAGGCCGGTACAATGGCAAAGTACTTGGCAACATCATTGGCAATTGAGAATGTTGTAAGGGTTCCCCTTGTCATCAATAACTGTTTGCCGATCTCTACAATTTCTATCAGTTTGGTTGGGTCGTTATCCAGGTCAACCATATTGCCAGCTTCTTTGGCTGCGGCAGTACCACTATTCATAGCCACACCAACATCTGCCTGGGCCAGTGCCGGGGCGTCGTTGGTACCATCGCCCATCATTGCAACGAGTTTACCTCCCTGCTGTTCCTGCTTAATATAATTCATTTTATCCTCCGGCTTGGCTTCTGCAATAAAATCGTCTACGCCGGCTTTGTCTGCAATAAATTTTGCTGTTAATGGATTGTCTCCGGTAACCATCACTGTCTTAACTCCCATCTTCCGGAGCCGTTCAAACCGTTCCTGTATGCCCGGTTTTATGATATCCTGCAGTTCAATCACTCCTTGCACAACAGCATTGAATGGTGCACTGTTGCTGCCGGCACCGGAACACAGCACCAGCGGGGTGCCGCCATTTAAGGAAATAGACCTGACTTTTTCAGCAATATCTTCCGGGAATGTATTGCCCGCTTTTGTTACCAGGTTTTTAATTGAATCAAAAGCCCCTTTTCGTATCTTGATTCCTGATGGAAGGTCAATGCCGCTGCTTCTGGTTTCTGCAGTGAATTGTATGAATTTTATGCCGGGTTCTGTTCCCTGGTAAACAGGGATTTTTATTCCGCTATTCATTGCCAATTCAATGATGGATTTTCCTTCCGGCGTTTCATCGGCCAATGATGACATGGCACAAGCTTCAATGAATACCTTTTCGTCTATTCCTTTTGCTGCGTAAAATCCGGTTGCCTTTCTGTTACCAATCGTAATGGTGCCGGTTTTATCAAGTAATAATGTATCCAGGTCGCCGGCTGTTTCTACAGCCTTGCCGCTTTTTGTTATAACATTCGCCCGCAGTGCCCGGTCCATGCCCGCTATTCCGATAGCACTTAATAAACCGCCAATGGTTGTTGGGATTAAACAAACATATAAAGAAACAAATGCCGCAACGGTTATGGGTGTGTTTGCATAATCGGCAAATGGCTTTAAGGTTACCACAACAATCAGGAAAATAATGGTAAAGCTCGCCAGCAGGATGGTAAGCGCAATTTCATTCGGTGTTTTTTGCCTGGAAGCCCCTTCTACCAGGGCTATCATTTTATCTAAGAAACTTTCTCCCTGCCCGGTTGTAACCCTTACGGTAATCTTATCGCTCAATACTTTTGTGCCACCGGTTACAGATGACTTATCGCCACCGCTTTCTCTAATCACAGGCGCACTTTCCCCGGTTATGGCACTCTCATCAATGGTGGCGATTCCTTTTATGATCTCTCCATCCATTGGTATCGTATCTCCTGCTTCGCAAATAAAAAGGTCTCCTTTTGCCAATTGGGAAGAGGGAACAACCTTTACTTCGTCAACATACATGTCGCCTACCGGAAATACCTTTTTTGCCGGTGTATCTTCCCTTGTTTTCCGTAAACTGTCTGCCTGGGCCTTTCCCCTTGCCTCTGCAATAGCTTCTGCAAAATTGGCAAACAGCAGGGTTATTAATAAAATGGCTGATACAGTAATATTATAGGGTAGGGAACCCTGAGTGGTTTCGCCTGTTGCAATCCAGATACACACACCCATCATAATGATGGTTCCGATATATACTGTAAACATCACCGGGTTCCTCAGCATTACTCCCGGTTTTAATTTTACAAAAGACTGTTTTAAGGCAGCTGCAACCAATGCACCCTCAAACAGTTTTGTTATTTTCTTGTGCTTTGACATATTATTATTTTTATCTGCTGATTTATTCTGTCATACGATTATTAACGCATTCCTAAAAATTCTGCTATCGGCCCCAGCACCAACGGAGGGAAATAAGACAATGCGGTGATGATGATGATGATAGCGAAAGTGAGCATCCCGAATGTGAGGGAATCCACTTTTAATGTACCGGGTGTTTCCGGTATATATTTTTTCTTTGCCAGCAACCCAATGATGGCAATGGGCCCGATGATGGGAATAAACCTGCCGAATAACAAAACAAAGCCGGTAGTAACATTCCAGAAAATATTATTATCACCCAGGCCCTCATATCCACTGCCGTTATTGGCATTGGCTGATGTGAATTCATAAAACATTTCGGAAAATCCATGGTTACCGGGATTGTTTAACCAGTTGGCGGGCTGCACCGCCCAATCGGCATTGCCGTGCTTCACGAAATAATAGGCAGCCAATGCTGTTCCGCCTTTAATTAGAAAAGCAGACAATAAAGTTACCAGGGCCGCTATCTTCACTTCCCGCGCTTCCACTTTATGACCCATGAATTCGGGGGTTCTGCCAACCATGAGGCCACCTATAAATACAGCAATGATGATGTATATAAAATAGTTAAGTATGCCCACACCACAACCTCCATAAAATGCATTGATAAGCATGCCCAACATTTGCATCATGCCCGATAAAGGCATTGAACTGTCATGCATACTGTTAACCGAACCGGTAGAAATGATCGTTGTTATAATGCTCCAGTAACCCGAAGCTGCCGGACCAAACCTTACCTCCTTGCCTTCCATAGCACCGGTTGCCTGCATGATGCCCATTTTTTCAATGGCCGGGCTGCCCTGCATTTCCCAATGAATGGTTGGAATAACCAGGAATAACATACCCGCTGTCATGATAGCAAAGATCATCCAGGCAAATTTTTTCCTGTTTATATAAAATCCCAGTGCAAAAAGCAAGGCTATGGGTATAAGCACCTGTGCAATTAATTCAAGCATATTGGTAAAGTAATTGGGGTTTTCCAGCGGGTGTGCTGAATTAGCGCCAAACCATCCACCTCCGTTTGTACCTATATGTTTTATGGCAATCATGCCTGCGGCCGGACCACGGGAAACAGACACCGTATCTCCCTGTAAGGTTACAATGGTATCTTTTCCTTCAAAACCTGCCGGCGTACCGTTGAAGGCAAGCAATATAGCCATCACAATACAAAGCGGCAATAATATCCTGGTGATGGATTTTGTAAAAATGCCCCAGAAGTTACCCAGGTTATCTGTTGTTTTGTGTTTTAATCCATTAAACAAAGCAACAGCAGCCGCAATACCTGTAGCTGCACTTACAAATTGGAGGAACGTAATTACAAATAATTGCGTGAGATATGTAAGCCCGCTTTCACCGGAATAGTGCTGCAGGTTGCAGTTCACTAAAAAACTAATGGCCGTATTAAAACTCAGGTCGGGTGTCATATTCCCGTTCCCGTCAGGATTTAATGGCAACCTTGCCTGGAACAATAACAGAAAAAAAGCATAGAAAAGCCAAACCATGTTAATTGACAACATCGCTTTCAAAAATTCTTTCCAGTTCATTTGCTTACCAGGATCTACCCCTGCAAAACGAAATACAAGCCGTTCGAGCGGCTTCATAAAATCTGTCGCCGTTTTTTCTCCGGCAAATACCTTCGCCATGTATATTCCCAGGGGATATGCAAGGAGAACGGTAATAAGAAATGTAACTATTACACCTGTTAATTCAGTGTTCATTGTTGTACATTTTTGGGTTTAAAATTTTTCTGGTTTTATCAAAACATACAACAGGTAAATAAAAATCAGTACCGAGATAATAAATAGTGTTGGTATCATGGCCGTTATATTTTTTCGAAGAAACCGATCGATTTGAAAAAAATGACAAAGCACAGAAGCATTGCCAGTAAAAGCAGGATCGCGTTGAGCATCTGTTTACTTTTTTAATTGATTATGTATTGTATTAGTATTTTCATCTTTACCACTACGATATAAACCAGGGCAATTGCGATTAACCATAGTACTATGACCGCTGTAATTTCTTTACTCGTTTTTCCCTTTCTCATGATTTAGTTTAAAGCTAAACCAGCAAGCATACATGTTATATGACTCCGATTAGCATGTATGCTTACAATTGTCACATCCAGCGTCACCACTCCTTAAACAGGTAAATCAGCAATATGCTCAGTACATATAATGCCGGAATAATGATGTGCAGCTTTAATCGCCTGCCAAGGCCTTGCAAGGGTTCTTTTTTCATTGTTTGTTTGTTTATAGACACAGTATGCCAAATGATGTGCCACTCAAAAAAACAATAGTGAGATGTACGCTGAAAAACAAGCCTGATAAGGGTTGGGGCAACTGTCGTTTTCCGCTGGTTTTTTTTACCAATAAAAAAACCAACCCGTTTTGGTAGGTTTATTGCCAAAATGGGATGGCTATCCCATATAATAATTATCCGGCGCTGCAGAAATATTGCCGGTTTTTACCCGCAGAGACCGGGTCTTTCCTGTACAGAAAAAAAGGTACGTTATGATGCGATGATATGGTATTCTTCAATCTTACGGTAAAGGGTTGTTAACCCTATATTGAGCAGCCTGGCTGCTTCCGTTTTATTTCCCCTGGTATAATTCAGCACCCGCTGGATGTGCAGTTTCTCAACACTGGCGAGGTCAAACGCGGACAATTCTTTGCCTTTTTCATTTATAACCTGCAATTCCAGTGGCAGGCCTTCAATTACCAGCTGATTATTTTTGGCCAGTATAACCGCCCGTTCAATAACATTTTTCAGTTCCCGGATATTCCCTTTCCATTCGTGGTTGAGCAAATGCTTCATAAAATCAGGGCTGATACTTTCTATACGCGTATTTGTCTTTTGTCTGAATACTTCTAAAAAATGATTGGCCAGTTCCGGGATATCGCTCTTCCTTTCCCGCAAAGCCGGCAACGGTATTGTAAATACATTGATGCGGTAAAACAGGTCTTCCCTGAAATGGCCTTCGGTTACCTGCTGCTGCAGGTTTTTGTTGGTGGCCGCAATTATGCGTACGTCTGCTTTAACCGGTTTTGTATCGCCCACTTTAATGAACTCTTTTGTTTCAAGCACCCGCAGCAGTTTTGCCTGCAGGTCAAGCGGCATTTCTCCAATCTCATCTAAAAAAACGGTTCCGTTGTTCGCTTCCTCAAAAATACCTTTTGATTCTTTTATGGCTCCGGTAAATGCCCCCGCTTTGTGCCCAAACATTTCACTCTCCAGCAACTCTTTATTAAAGGCAGAACAGTTAACCGCTATAATATTGTTTTTACTCCGCCTGCTTGCATTATGGATCGATTGTGCAAACACTTCTTTTCCGGTTCCTGTTTCACCGGTAAGCAAAACGGTGGCATCTGTTGAAGCTACTTTTTGGGCAGCTTCTATCGCCTCACGGATATTCCTTGATTTGCCCAGTATGATATCAAAAGAATATTTATTTCCTAATTGCTTTTCTAAATGTGCTATTTTACGGTTGAGCGTTACCTTTTCATCCGCCTTATACAACAACGGTATAATCTTATTATTATCATCGCCTTTGGTTATATAGTCAAATGCGCCGTTCTTAATCGCCTGCACACTGTCGGAAATGGTTCCGTATGCTGTTAACAAAATGACCTCAGCATAAGGGTATCTTGTTTTAATTTCTTTTGAAAGGTCAACCCCGGACCCGTCCGGCAATTTTACGTCACAGATTACAACATCTATATTCTCTTGTTCAAGTTTCTTTAACCCGTTTTTTCCATCACCCGCCTGGAAAACATCAAAGCCTTCGAGCCTGATGATTTTAGCCAGTAAAGTCCGAAGTTTCTCTTCGTCGTCTATAATAAGTACCTTTTTCAATCGGCTTGATTTTATATGCTATGTAAAATTACCTTTTTACTTAACAGTACAAACGGTTATGGCATTAATACCGTTACTGCACAAGAAAAATATCAATCCGTAATCAGAACCGCAGCTCTTCCTGTACATAGCTTATAAAATCTTCCAGCCCCTCTTCATGCTGAACAAATAAAAAGAAATAACATTTCTCAAGCCCCTGAAGGTACCACGACTGCAGTTGTTTCTTCCACAGGCTGATGCGGTGAAGGTCTATCTCGTTCCAGCCCCTGGCATAAAACCTGATATATGCCGTAGGGCTGGAAAGTTGCATGTGCAGCCTTTCGCGCCAGCCCGGCGAATCTGTTATCACCAGCGATTTATGTAATTGATGCATCTTTTCAACAACCAAAGCAAACCGTTCGGGGTTGGTATACCAATCCTGGTTTGTTAATTCAACCGCTATATCTACATTTTCCGGCAACGCCTGCAGGTAACGCAATAGCCCGTCAGCATTTTCAGCCCTGCAACTTTCCGGCAATTGTAATAAGCAACAGCCAAGTTTATCTTTCAACTGCTGCACCCGGTTGAGGAAATCTATTGATAATCCCAGTTTGGGACTGTCAATTTTACCCACATGTGTGATCCCTTTATAAAACCAGGGGCAGTATGTAAGCGCTGTACCTGATACGGTTTTATACAGTTTCCTTATTTTATCTTCTGAAAGTAATTCCTCAAAGCTTGCCGTGAGTTCGTATGTATTAAACTTTTTGGAATAATCCTGCAGGTTTACCGGCATGTTTTTGGAGGATGATTTTTTTGTTTCAGCTTCATTATCCTCCAGCAAAGAAAAACCCAGGTAAAACAACGGGTTCCTGTTACGGCTTCCCGGTAAAAACGGTTGCGGCAGTTCCGGCCATTCAACATCTTTTTCTGTTAATCCCTCATATGAAATCATGCTGCTATTCATTGCTGCTTTTTATTTTTTGCGATGGGTTGTTATAATCAATAAAAATATACAAAATGATCGTGTATAAAACCTGCCGCCGGGGAAATACTAATGAAATCATAAAATAGGATTTACTAAAACCTTATTGAAATATGTTTGTTAATGAAAAAAAACTAAACATTATGAAACGCTTATTAGTACTTCTGCTTACCGCAACATCTTTGACGGTTTCAGCTCAGCACAACAACAAAAAACATAAGGGCCAGTTGGTAACCCGGGGAATCGGCATCAGCTTTCAGTCTTTTGATGGCCTGAACAGCCGCATTGCCAATTTGCCGCAGTATAAAACCTTACGGGATTATATGGGAACCATCAGCCTGGGTTCTATGAATGTGTACAAGAATTTCGTATCCGGAATCAACCTCACAGTAGGTAGCAGCATGAGCGGCGACCGCGACAAGAAAAGCAGTGCCCTGCGTTACCTGGGTGGTGACATTTTCTTTGGATATGATGTTATTCCCGGCGAAAAGTTCATGCTGTATCCCATGGCAGGAATAGGGGCAGAAGGGTACCACGCCCGTTTCTATAAAGACAACTCTTCTGTTAATTTCAATGATGTGCTTGTATCGGGAACCGTACAAAACAATATACGCCCGGTTGTTTTTAAAAATTCATTCTTCACCTATAACGTCGGGCTTGGCTTTAATGTAAAAACCAATAAAGACGGCGGTTCACTGGGGATAAAAGCAGGATACACCGGTAGCTTCAAGGACAGGTCCTGGAAAAGCAGTAATAACCAGGTACTGGGAAATGCCCCGTCAGATGGCCTGAGCAGGTTCAACGTATCGCTGGTAATTAACAGCATGCCCCGTTTTATGCATTGATAATGATCGTTGCTAACATAAAAGCCCTGTAGTAATATATATACTGCAGGGCTTTATTATTTCCGTATATCTTTTTCATCCGGAACCGGCAGGTCTATATTTACATGCCTGAAGTGTTTTTCCTGTGCAATATTGTAGAACCACATTATGTCGGATAAATTATCGTGTCCGTGGGTATCTGCCAGTTTAAATATTAGCAGGTAAAGCAGGCCAACCGAAGGAATTTCGTGTATTTTATTGCCTATATAATGCAGTTTATCTTTTTCGGGAATATTGCCCGTAACATTATATTCCCTGAAAAGCCCATATGAAATGTCGTGAAGTTCTACCGTACGGTAAATATTTTTCTGCTGCTGCGGATATGGTATCAGGTCGGCTCCGATGATCTCCATCGTTGCCATCAAACCAACAATGCCATGACGCAAGTGGGCGGGTTTTCCCGTAATCGGATGAGGTATCACCTGCGATTTGTCTTCCCTGGTTTTACCGATATCATGAAGCAGGGAAACAATTTTCAATTCATCTTTAACAGTGGCCTTGTGCATCCGCATGTTCTTTAGCAATGCGAAAAGGCGCCCGTAAAAACCCGTTTCAGGCCTTGAAAATATTTCCTCAACATTTTCATATACCGCCTGCAGGTGATGGGTAAGCATGATTCCGCTGGAAGCGCTGTAATGGCTGTCGGGCATTACAGACGCCATTGACCACCAGCTTGACTGCCTGATCTTTTCTTCCAGTAACCTGCTGTTGAAACTTGCCGCACTCATGTAAAATAGGTTTGTCTTTTAACCGGATGTAAAACTAACACAGGAAATGTATCCGGTTGCCAAAAATAATATGGTTGTATGAATGAGAAAGTGTAAGTACCTTGTACCCGGATAATTCACATGAAAAAGCTATTTAAAAAGCTTGTACTGGCTAAACCTGAAGTTGACAACGTTCCTGCAAAAGGAGGGCTTTCAAAAAGGATCAGGAATATAAAGTCTATCTGGCACAACGAAAACCAGGACGACATCGGAATTGAAAAAATGCTGCGCCTGTTTTTGGCTGTAACGCAGTTCGTATTTCTTGGTGTTTATATAAAACATTTTTTCGGTAAAAAAGGTATCGGGTACCAGGAACTTGCTGTTGATGTTTTTGTGCTGTTTAAAGTGTTGTTCCCTTTTACAATTGCATATGCAGGTGCGCAGCATAATACAATTTTGTACGCGCTGATGGTCTGGTTGCTCCTGGAAACCGTATTGTACCTGGCAACCCTGGTTTTTGCATCGGATATTTTTTCAAGGCCGCGTTCTTACCGGCGATCCATGCTGCTGATGTTCCTCAATTACCTGCAGATCGTTTTCAGCTATGCGGTAATTTATGCACGGGGCGGATATCTTAATATGCCGTTCGGGCATTGGTTTGATTCAATCTATTTCAGTTTTGTTACTTCTTCCACCGTAGGATATGGTGAGTATTATCCGGTTAACTATGCCGGCAAATTACTGGTTAGCACACAGGTGATGATCTTCTTTATCATCGTAGTGATGTTCCTTAGTTTTTTTTCAAATAAAGTTGAACAGAAAGGATATTTTGACCATACCAATGAGCCTGATTGATATTGTTTTCACCGCCCGATAAGGCTATAAAAATGCTGCCGGTATGTTTCAGAAACCGGGATGCCGGTTTGAGCAATGTGTATGATGTCTTTTTCTATTGAATCAATCTTACCAACAGATACCATATACGATTTATGAACCCTGCAAATAATGGCCGGTGGCAATATGGCTTCCAGCTCTGAAAACGTTTGCAATGTCATGATCTTTTTTCCGGCAGTATGAATTTTCCGGTAATCACGCATACCTTCTATGTACAACACATCCCGGAAAAATATTTTTTCCAGGCGGTTTTCGGTTTTTACGAAAAAATAATCCTTCTCCTGTTGCGGTTCTATTCTTTCTCCGGGCTGCCTTATTTTTCCAACGGCTTGCAGGAATCTTTCAAAGCTGAACGGCTTTAGCAGGTAATCGGTAACATCCAGATCGTACCCTTTAAGGGCAAATTCGGGGTACGCGGTGGTGATGATCACATCGCTGCTGATGCGTATTGACTCCAATAACTGCAATCCGGATAACTCGCCCAGGTTTATATCAAGGAAAATTAAGTCAACTTTGTTTGTTTGCAGGTACGCAAAGGCGTCCATGGCATTATCAAAGGCGGCCAACAGGCTAAGGCCGGGTAATTTGCGTATATACCCAACCGTTCGTTCCATGGCCAGCGGTTCATCCTCTACTACTATACAACTTATTTTCATTCCTGTAAATGCTTAGTTGAACTTTGTATAAATTATCTTCCTTTTCTGTTAATAACCGGTGCCTTGCCGGGTACAACAGTTCCAGTCTTTTTTGAATCAGGTC
The DNA here is from genome assembly GCA_937996595.1 of uncultured Chitinophagaceae bacterium. Classification (GTDB taxonomy): domain Bacteria; phylum Bacteroidota; class Bacteroidia; order Chitinophagales; family Chitinophagaceae; genus Ferruginibacter. The sequence continues at coordinate 21,524 of CALKVC010000189.1, read as the reverse complement.
GTTACCCAGCCCGCCGGGTTCATTTCCTTTATCTGTAATATGGCTGAAGCTGTTTTCACAAAAAAACTCAATTTTACCGGCGGTTAGCGCAATCCTTATCACAATGCCATTGTCCGCTTTCTTGTTTGCCGAATGCTTGAATGCGTTTTCAATAAAAGGCATGAACAACATAGGGGCGATCCTCCAGTCTCCCGGTTCGCCATCTACCGTATATTTCACAAAATTAACATTGGCGCTCCGTATCTTCTGCAGGCTGATGTATTTATCAATATAGGAAAGTTCCTGCTGCAGGGGCAGGTCATCCGATTTCGTTTCATACAGCATGAAGCGCATCATGTCTGAAAGCTTATTCAGGTAAGCCGATGCGGCTTTTGCATCTTTTTCTATTAATACGTCAATATTGTTGATCGTATTAAATAAGAAGTGGGGACTCAGTTGCATTTTAACAAGCGCCAGTTCTGTTTCAAAACTCTTTTGCTTTAGTGCTTCCTTGATTTTTATATCGCCATACCATGTAATAAACCCTTTCATAACCAGGGCAATTATTCCATGAATCAGCGCCAGGGCGCTCATGAACCCGATCATATAGGAAATTTCTTTGAGTCCGTTCAATGTCAATACCTGCCATTTTGTAAACATGTTCAGGCCTGTGAAACCAGCCAGGCCGGCAAACAGGATGGTAAGAAGCCCGGTTAAAACCAACGTACCCAATTTCTTTTTAGACAGGAACTTTTCAAACAATATCAAATAAAAAACATAGAATGCAACAACTCCCGGAATGACTGTGAATGTAGACATCAGTTTCAAAAAGCCCATTACTTTTTCCATATTCGGGCCTTCCTGCCTCATGCCACCAGCCTGCAGGAAAAGGATGAGCAATGTAATCAGCAACAGGTAAAGTATCCAATATCCGGCATGCAGCGCTATGATAACTGTTTTTCTCATTTGCTTCGGCAAATAACCAGATTACAGGTTATCGCCCTGTGATTAACCCTTTACTTTTCTGGAAATATACAACCAGTATCCCAAAAAAGTGAAGGTTAAAAAATAACCCAGCGACCAGTATGTCAGGCTATGTGCCGGGGCCGTGGATTCTGTTGATTGTAAAAAATACAATGCTGTGTATGCAGATGGTACCATATAAATGTATTTCCATGTTAAGGCTATCATACCGCCAATAATAAGTGCCAGCCCGGTACCTACCGGTACCAGGAAATTACGGAACTGCAGGCTTATCATATATTGTAAAGCGAGTAAAGGAAGGCTGCCGATAAAATAACCGGCATTCAGTGTTAGTATCTTACCATAATTGAACGCATAATCAGGGTATGGTATGTCGCTTATGAGCAGCGACGGAATCCAGGCGCTTATCCATATGCCCGTATTGAATACCAGGAACAGTTGTACCAGCATCAGCAAAAGCACCAGCAGTTTTGAAAAATAAATATGGCTGTACAAAACCGGGGAAGTGTGTACCTGTTTCCAGCTGTTGTTTTTAAACTCAAGTTGCGTTACCAGGCTCACCGCCAGTACGAGTCCCATCGGTAACAGCATGAATGCCATCATTTGCCAGGATTTTTGGAACAGCATATTCCAGAAATGCCCGGAAGCATGAATGGCCAGTAACTGTTTGGGGTAAACGAAAAAAATGATTACCGATATCACCGGAACAAACAATCCGCCTGCAATTACCAGCCAGCTGGAAAAACTTCTGCGTTTCTTAATCCATTCGGCAGAGAAACATCCTATAAAATTACTGTTCATGGTTTGCATCATTTTATCAGTTCCATAAAAATTGATTCCAGGTCTTTCCGGTCTGTCTTCATTTCATAAATATCTATCCCGGCTTCTACAAATGCCCGGTTAAGCGATGATATCATTCTCTTTTCGGGTAGCAGCATCTGCAGCCTTCCGTTAATGGCCTTTGCATGAATGCCCTGGCTGCCGGCTATTTCGGCAGACCGGTGCAGGTTGCTGCATTCTATGATAAGGCTGATATTTTGCTGCCATTGGCTTACCAGGTTTTCAAGTGTTCCCTGGAAAACCATACAACCTTTGCTGATAACCCCAATATGCGTTACCAGTTTCTCCACCTCATACAACTGGTGGCTTGATATGATGATACTTACACCAGACTGTTCATTCAGTTTTTTCAGCAGGTCGCGTATTTCAATGATGCCGTTCGGGTCCAGGCCGTTTGTTGGTTCGTCAAGAATGAGCAGCTTCGGGTTATGCAACAAGGCAACGGCAAGGCTTAAACGCTGTTTCATGCCCAGGGAGAACGCGCTGGCTTTTTTGTTCCCGGTATCCGGCAGGCCAACAGTAACAAGTACTTCACTGATCCTGCTTCGCGGGCATTTGAAGATTTTCTGAAGCAATAACAGGTTTTCGTATGCGGTAAGATGGCCGTATAATGACGGGCTTTCTATCATGGTGCCCACGTTCTTCAATACTTCAACCCGGTGCCGGTGCAGCGGCTTATCAAAGAGAAACACTTCACCCTGTTGCTTTTTTATCAGCCCGAGCAAAATCCGCAGCGTGGTGGTTTTTCCGGCGCCGTTGGGCCCCAGGAAACCATAGATAGAACCGGCCGGCACCTGCATACAGATATTATTCAATGCGGCGGGTTGCCCCGAAAACTGATGAGATAATCCACGTGTTTCTGCACAAAACATATTTTCCTTTTTTTGAAAGTGAATTAACCGCAAAGAAAAAACCAAATCATGCCTTATATATTTCCTGTTCTGCAAAACGCCCTTTTTAATCTGCAAAACGTTTTCTTCGCCTGCTTTCCTGTTGTATTGTTAAATAAAACAATCCATGCACGGGGATACGAATTTGAAAGAAACTGTTCATATCTTTCCGTTTCTCTTGCACGAGTTAAAAAACACATTACATGCTTGAAATTTTTACCGTAGCGTTGTTGGCTTCCGTTGAGGTGTATGCTGCCATCCCTGCGGGTTTTGCTTTTGGTTTACACCCGGGTACCATTTTTTCTGCCAGTGCGTTGGGCGGACTGGCCGGCGTTTTTGTTGCGGCATTCCTTGGACACAGGATCCGTTCATTTTTTACCCGTTATAAAAAGGTTAAGGAAGAAAAACCAAAAACAGGAATGATTTACCGCATCTGGGATAAATATGGTGTAATCGGACTTGGTTTCCTGGGAACGATGACGGTGGGCGCCCCGGTTAGCCTGGCCGTTGGCGTTGGCTTTAATGTTCCGCTGAAAAAACTGGTAACCTGGTGTTGTATCGGGGTGTTGGTGAGGTGCAGCCTTTTCACAATCATCGGGCATTACGGCATGAAGCTGTTCTAGTTAGTTTTATTAATTGCCCTTGTTATTCAACTGTAAAATAAAAATAATTACATGGAGCATATCGCTCATTTGTCTAAAGACAAAAAGTTGGGAAAAATAATCCTGCAGCAGGAAAAGCATGTATTGCAGAAAAAGAAAAACATATACCTGGAACTTTGCTTTTCAATCATGAGCCAGCAATTAAGCACCAGGGTGGCTGCCGTTTTTCAAAAACGATTCCTTGATTTATATAATAGCCGTGTACCAACCGCATCACAAATTGCTGAAACGCCTTTTGAAACATTGCGCAGCATCGGCCTCAGCAATGCTAAAGCCAATTATGTTTTAAATGTGTGCCGTTTTTTTATTGAAGAAAAGGTTACCGATGCCCGTCTTCATAAAATGAATGATGAAGAACTGATCAGCTACCTTACCAGGATAAAAGGTGTGGGGCGGTGGACCGCCGAAATGATCCTGATGTTCGCCCTCGGAAGAGAAGATGTTTTTTCGGCAGATGATCTTGGCATACAGCAAGCCATCTGTAAAATCTACGCTATAGATGCGTCTGATAAAAAAAAGATGAAGCAGGAGATGTTGAGGGTATCTATGAAATGGAGCCCTTACCGAACTTATGCCTGCAGGTATTTATGGGGCTGGAAAGACAATAAGGCTTTGTAAAAGCAAGATTAAACAGTAAGGCTAAAATCCGATCATGCAAACCATCTCTTCCAGGTATTTTTTATCTGTATCATCAAAATGGCCTAATGCTTCGCTGTCGGCATCCAGTACAGCAACCACTTCTCCTTCTTTTAAAACCGGTATTACAATTTCTGACCGCGACAAGCTGCTGCAGGCAATATGGCCGGGAAATTTTTCCACGTCATCAACTATAAGTGTAGTCTTTTTTTCCCAGCATGCACCACATACGCCCCAGCCCTTTTTTATGCGGGTACATGCCACCGGGCCCTGGAACGGGCCTAAAACCAGTTCGTCTTTTTTTACAAGGTAAAAGCCAACCCATAACCAGCTAAACTGTTCCTTTAATGCGGCTGCCAAATTTGCCATATTGGCTATAAGGTCTGTTTCGCCTTCCAGTAACGCTTTAACCTGTGGAATGAGGCTCTTGTACTGTTCGTTCCTGTTTCCCCCGCTGATTAACAGATCTTCTGCCATATAAATGAACATTTAGTATTTTAATAAATTCCGTATTTCAACCAAAAAAGCCAACTATGTTTCCGGATCCCGCCATTGCTGCATCAGTTCCATGATCAGTGCAGGTTCAAAGCCACGCTGCAACAGGAATGACCTTAGCTTCTGTTTTTTTACAAACAGGTTTTTCTCCCGGTTCAACGACTGCTTTTTTTGCTGAAATAAAGCCCTCATCGTTTTCCGGTAATCTTCCTCTGCTATTGAAGACAGCGCCTCCCTGATACAATAATCGCTTACCCTCTTTTGCTTCAGTTCATATTTGATCTTAACCCGTCCCCATTTTTTTATCCTGAATTTTCCACCCGCAAATGCAACCGCATATCGCTCTTCATTCAGGTAATTTTCTTCTATCATCTGTGTTAACAGCAATTCTACCTCTTTCTTATATAATCCATATCCGTATAATTTATCTTTCACTTCCTGGTGGCTTCGTTCCTGGTAACTGCAAAACTGCCTGATCTTTTGAAGCGCTTTCTCTGATCCGATATTCTTTTGTTCCATTTTCATTGAAAAGAGTGTAAAAATACATCGCAAAAAGAAACCGGTATGTTAAATGGCGCTTTCCGGGTTTTATGCACCTGCCCGGTGGCCGGCAAATTATTTATATTATCTTGTTTCTATTAGCGGCAATATTTTATCTTTGGCTCCTTAATTAACAACTCTTATGAAGTTTATCGTTTCTTCTTCGGCCCTGCTAAAACAACTGCAGCAAATTAATGGTGTGATTAATGCCAATACCGTACTTCCCATACTGGAGGATTTTTTATTTGAAATTGAAAAGAACAAACTCACCGTTGTTGCCACCGACCTGGAAACCGTGATGAAAATTCATATGGACATTGAGGCGAAAGACAGCGGAAAAGTGTGTATCCCTGCAAAAATCCTGATGGATTCGCTGAAAAACATCCCCGAACAGCCGCTTACGTTCAGCATAGACAAGAACTTTTCTGTTGAAATAACCAGCGATAACGGTAAGTACAAGGTTATGGGTGAAAACCCCGATAATTTTCCCAGGGAACCGGCAGCAGATGATGCTAATTCATTCAGCATGACTTCAACAGCGCTGGTAACGGCTATCAACAAGGCCATCTTTGCCGTAAGTGCCGACGACCTGCGCCCGGCCATGACAGGGGTGTTTTTTGAGCTTGATAAAAAAGGGATCACGTTTGTTGCCACAGATGCGCATAGGCTTGTACGTTATACCCGTAAAGATGTGAGCTGCCCGAAAAAAGACAGTTTCATCGTACCGAAAAAACCACTCAACCTGCTTAAATCTGCCCTGCCCGACAATGAAGATGAACTCACCCTTTCTTACAACAGCAACCACTTGTTTGTAAAACATGGCGGCACAGAACTGGTGTGCCGGCTCATTGATGCCCGTTTTCCCGATTACAAAGTGGTGATTCCGGCTGATAACCCGTACAAGATGGTTGTTAGCAGGTCCGATTTTCAAAATGCGCTCCGCAGGGTTAGCGTGTTCAGTAACAAGAGCACCAACCAGGTTGCGCTTACCATTACCGGTAACGAATTACAACTGGCGGCACAGGATGTAGATTTCAGCTTTGAAGGAAATGAACGCATGGCCTGCCAGTATGATGGCGAAGACCTGCAAATAGCATTCAATGCAAAATTCCTGATAGAAATGCTGAATGGCGCCGATACATCAGACATCAATATGGAACTAAGCACCGCCACCAAGGCCGGTATCATCAAACCGTCCGAGCAACCTGATAATGAAGAATTATTAATGCTGGTAATGCCCCTGATGCTTAATAGCTGATTTTACTTCATCATAACCAAAAACACCTCCTTGTTTACAGGAGGTGTTTTTATTTTACACAGTACCTGGCCGATTCCCGGTAAAATAAAACAGGCAATCCCGTTTTTAAAGCATACCTTTGCATCAGTTCATTTATTCTGCGGCATTTTAAGCCAGTTTTTATTGTTGATTTTCCATTCCCAATAAAATGCTTTTTTAAAGCACTCTCGTTTTTGATGATGAAGTATTTCACTTCATTTCCGCATTCATTTTAATTTTACAAACATTGTTATTTAAAGATCTAAAGATTATTGAGCCCATATTAGATGCGCTCCACAAAGAAGGGTACACAAACCCCACACCTATTCAGCAATCGGCCATACCGCCTATCCTGGAAGGAAAAGATTTACTGGGTTGTGCCCAAACGGGCACCGGAAAAACCGCTGCATTTGCTGTTCCCATGTTACAGTTATTGTGTAAACCACATGCTTCCAGGCCCGGGCAACGGCCAATCAGGGCGCTGATATTAACGCCCACCAGGGAACTGGCTATTCAGATACAGGAAAGTTTTTCTGTGTATGGCTCAGGCCTGCGACTAAAGAACATGGTTATTTTTGGAGGGGTAAACCAGTTTGCGCAAACGCAGGGGCTCGACAGAGGGGTTGATATCCTTGTTGCCACCCCGGGCCGCCTGTTAGACCTCATGAGCCAGGGCTATATCAATTTGAAAGATATTGAGATCTTCGTTTTGGATGAGGCCGACCGTATGCTGGATATGGGCTTTGTGCATGATGTAAAAAAAGTAATCACCAAACTGCCGGCCAAACGCCAAACGCTTTTCTTTTCTGCAACCATGCCAAAAGAAATCCAGGGGCTGGCCGATGCCATCCTAACCAATCCGGTAAAGGTGGAAGTAACCCCGGTTTCATCAACAGCAGATACCATACAACAACTGTTGTTCCATGTTGATAAAGCAAATAAAAAAGCATTGCTTCTGCATATACTGGCAGATAGCTCCATAGAAACGGCGCTGGTTTTCACCCGTACTAAACATGGTGCCGATAAGGTAGTGAAAGACCTGCTGAAAGCCGGCATAAAAGCAGAAGCCATTCACGGAAACAAATCGCAAAACGCCCGGCAAAAAGCGCTTGGTAATTTTAAAAACCGAACAACCCGCGTGCTGGTGGCAACAGATATTGCCGCTCGGGGTATTGATGTGGATGAACTAACTCACGTAATAAACTATGAACTTCCCAATATTCCCGAAACCTATGTACACCGCATCGGCCGTACCGGAAGGGCGGGACTAAGCGGCATTGCCCTTTCTTTTTGCGAAGCAGAGGAGCTGCCTTACCTCAAAGACATTCACAAACTGATTGGCAAGGAAATTCCTAAAGACATTAATCATCCTTATCATATTGATTACACTGGTTTCAATTTGAAAAACCTGCCGGCCAAGCCAGCACAACAGCAACAGAAACGCCGTGGGGGAAGCCCGGGTGGCGGAGGCAATCATGGCAAACCACACCGCAGATTTACAAGTCAGCGGTATTAATTTAACATAAACTGATTAATACAAGGGGGTAACATTGTTCTCACAGGCATTTTATCCCCCTGTTAACTTTATAAACTTCCTCAACTATTTTTATCTTTGCCCTCCAAAATGCTGAACTATGTTTAATAAGCGCATCAAAATAAAAGAACTGTTACTGTCAGATAAAACAGGGTATGAAGCTACCGTTATGGGATGGGTTCGCACCTTCCGGAATACGCAGTTCATTGCATTGAATGATGGCAGCACCAATAATAATTTACAGGTGGTGGTTGCGCTGGGCATGCTGGATGAGCAAACATTAAAAAGAATAACAACAGGCGCCTGCATTAAAGCGGTTGGTGAAGTGATACCATCATTGGGCAAAGGACAGAAAGTTGAATTAAAAGCAACCCGCATTGAAATTCTTGGCGACAGCGATGCAGAAAAATTTCCACTGCAGCCCAAAAAACACAGCCTGGAATTTTTACGGGAGATTGCGCACCTGCGTTTTCGTACCAATACCTTCGGCGCTATTTTCAGGGTAAGGCATGCGCTGGCTTTTGCCATTCATAAATTTTTCAACGACAGGGGATTTGTTTATTTACATACACCCATCATCACAGCCAGTGATGCAGAAGGTGCGGGTGAAATGTTTAAGGTAACCACGCTGCCACTTGATGGAACAGCCGCCAAACTGGATGACGGCAGTATCAACTTCAAAGAAGATTTTTTTGGCAGGAGCACTAACCTAACCGTAAGCGGACAACTGGAAGGTGAACTGGCTGCCATGGCCTTCAGCGATATTTATACGTTCGGGCCAACCTTCAGGGCAGAGAACAGCAATACAACCCGCCACCTGGCAGAATTCTGGATGATTGAACCCGAAGTGGCCTTCAACGACCTGGAAGACAATATGGACCTGGCCGAAGCTTTTATCAAATACATTATCGGTTATGCCATTGAACATAACAGGGAAGACCTGGAGTTCCTGGCACAGCGGCTGGAAGAAGAAGAAAAATCAAAACCACAGAACGAGCGTAGCGAAATGGGCCTGATGGAAAAACTGGATTTTGTGGTTAACAACCATTTTGAACGCGTTACTTATACCGAAGCGATAGATATTTTAAAAGAAAGCAACCATAACAAGAAAAAGAAATTCCAATATCTTATTGATGGCTGGGGAATTGACCTTCAAAGTGAACATGAACGCTACCTGGTGGAAAAACATTTCAAGAAACCGGTGATTCTTACCAACTATCCAAAAGAGATAAAGGCTTTTTACATGCGCCAGAACGATGATGGAAAAACCGTTGCCGCCATGGATATACTGGCACCCGGCATCGGCGAAATCGTTGGCGGAAGCCAGCGGGAAGAACGATTTGACAAGTTGCTGGAAAGAATGAAAGAAATGCACATCCCGGCAGAAGAACTGGACTGGTACCTGGATACCAGGCGCTTTGGCTCCTGTCCGCATGCCGGTTTCGGCCTCGGTTTTGAAAGGCTGGTGTTGTTTGTAACCGGTATGACCAATATCAGGGATGTGATCCCTTTTCCGAGATATCCTAAAAGCGCTTCATTTTAATTTTGTTTATTGAATGATATTTTTAAACCGTGGCCCTGCTGCGGTTTTTTTTATTGGTTTAGTATCAGGATATTTGATACAATTATCATTATATGGTTCGCACAAAAAAATACCTTGACATCCTGCTTAACCCGCTCGACCTGCTGCGCACAAAAAAAGTACTGCATGTAAACCCTACCGTTATACCGGAAAGGAAAGAGCCGCCGGAAATCAAGCTCCAGGTGTATGAATATGATAAGGATACGATTGATTATTTCATATTTAAATCGGTTGAAGAAACCTATGGTTATTTAACTACACCCTCTACTACATGGATAAATATCGACGGGCTTAAAAAGGAATCTGTTGAAAAGATCTGCAACCATTTTGGTATTCACCAACTGATACAGGAAGATATACTAAGCATTGGCCAGCGACCCAAAATGGATGATATCAATGATGTTATTTTCTGCTTGTTGAATATGCTCTATTTTAATGAAAAAACATCCATGGTGGAAACAGAGCAGGTAAGTATCATACTTGGTAAAAATTTTGTAATCACATTCCAGGAAGACGCCACCAGGGATGTATTTGATTTATTAAGAGACAAGCTCAAAGTAAGCGGCAGTAAAGTAAGGCAAAGCGGGGCCGACTTTTTATTTTATTCCTTAATTGACCTTATTGTAGATAACTTCTATGTTGTAATGGAGAAGCTGGGCGATAAAGTGGAACTGCTGGAAGAAGATATCATGAGGAATGCCACCAAAAGGAGCCTGGTAAAAATAAACATGCTCCGCAAGGAAATGATCGTTTTAAAAAGGAATATTGCCCCGGTGAGGGAAATTGTAAACGGTATCCTACGCGGCGACTATCCATTGATAGAGGAGAGGACAGAAAAATATTTTAAAGATGTTTACGATCATGTGATACAGGCTAATGACCTCTCTGAAAACTACCGCGATATGATGATGAACCTGCAGGATCTATACCTAAACACGGTTAACCTGAAACTGAATGAAGTGATGAAAGTGATGGCCGTTGTAACCTGCCTGCTGGCACCCGCCACCGTTATTGGCGGCATATTCGGAATGAATTTCGACATTATTCCACTCCTGCATAACCAATGGGGCTTCTTTATATCTGTCGGCCTTATGCTGATCATTCCCGTATGGATGGTTTTTGTCTTCAGGAGAAGGGGCTGGTTCTGAGTTTTGTAGTGTCAAAACATTTACGTCATTGCGAGGAACAACCTTTCCCGATTTTTTCGGGAAGCAATCTATTTTTCCCGTCATTGCGAGGAACGAAGCAATCTCCCGGTTAGAACTTATATAATATTCCTGTATAAAGAGATTGCTTCACTCCGTTCGCAATGACGAAAGGGAATGGGGTTGAAATGACGAGCAATGCGTTTGTAATGAATGATGGGAACTCCGTTTATTTCATACTTTTCAACATCTTTACGAGGAACAATTTCTCCCGTCATTGCGAAGAACGACCTGTCCCGATTTTTTCGGGAAGCAATCTCCCGGTAAGAACTTACATCTTATTCCTGTATGAAGAGATGGCGCCACTCCGTTCGCAATGACGAATGGGACGGGGGGCGCAATGACGAAAGAGAAGGGGATTCGCAATGGCGAAGATGTTAGGTTTACTATAACGAAAAAGAAGGGGTTGCAATGAAGGAGAATTGAACAAAAACGAACACTTATAAAACCCTTTCTTTCTTAAACACCGGCACCGTACTGCAGGGCTCACCATACATGATGCTCTTAACAACGGGCCGCAGCAATTTGGTTATTTCCACGTAGGCTTCTTCCGGAACCGGTTTTTCGCCACAGCCTTTTATTACTACCCGTTTATCTGCATATTCATTCAAATTGATTGTTCCTATATTTTTTAATAATAGCTTTTTCCCTGCCGCATCTGCATCTCCAAATATTATTTCACGGGCAACCGGTTGCAGCAATCCGGATACCAGCATATACGCCCACATGGGAATGACCGCATCTGCCGAACAGGTTATTGCCACCACCTTATTGGCAAATACCGAGCTGTCCAGTTCTTTGAGCGCCTGCCTGAAATCTTTTTCTTTCAGTATCAGCCCCATAAACAGGTAGTCCTTCATATCAAACAACACAATCTCATCCTTTGGAAAATAGGTTTCCAGGTCAATGGTTATTATCCCGCTCTCAGCTACTTTATTCACAAATGTTTCCGTCATACTGTAAAATTAAAACAAAAAGCCGGCTCACTGTCAGGCCGGCTTTGTTAATATTATCCCGATTACTGCTTATCAATAAAATTCGCTGCGGTTATCTTTTATGGTAGCCTGTTTTTTCAAGCCTTCATACCAGTTTCCTACAGCGCCACGCATCGTATTCAGCTTAGACGAAACCTGCTGGGCTGCTTCTTCCGCAGTGCCTGCAGGTTTGGATTGTACGCTGTTCACTTTTACCAGGTAAACACCGCTAGTGCCGGCAATGGCAGGAGAAACCTTATTCTGGTATTCCTTATTAAAAGAAGCTCCAATTACTTTGGCTTCCACACCCAACCCGTTGATGATCTGGCTCGACATGGTTAAGGTAGAATCAGCGCCTGACTGCTGGATGGTTTTATTATATGCGGCAGCGGCTGATTCCAGGGTTGGATTGCCGCCCAGTTTTTTAATGATGATGTCTGCCTTTTTCCTGTTGCGGATGATTACCTCCGATCCCGGCCTGGCAGTTGCTGCATCCTGTACACCTTCTTTAAGTATCTTGTCAACCGTAGCAACCACAAACTGGTCACCAATGCTGTATGGCTCGCTTACATCCCCTTTTTTGGCTTCAAATGCCCAGCGTACTAATTGACGTGCATCCTGCAAAGCCCCAACAGAAAAATCATTTTCCTTTACCGGTGTGGGTATCTCCGTAAGGTGCTTACCGGTTTTTGCCAGGTATTTCTCCAGCGCTTCCCGGCTTTTTTCTGCAGACGCCTTGGTGGCTTCCAGGCTGGCGCTATTGATGGTAAGGTCGCTGGCCAGTATTTCTTTTGCTATGAAAGCAATCTTATACGCCGGCTTAAAATCTTTCTGGCCCAATACTTCAATCACGTGGTATCCAAATTGTGTTTGTACTACCTTTTTTGATCCAACCGGGTTTTCAAAAGTGAAATCATTGAACTCAGGAACCATGGTGCCGTAACCATAGGTTCCCAGATCGCCGCCTTTATCCTTACTGCCATCAGAAGAATACTTCAGTGCCATGGCCGCAAAATCTGCTCCGCCCAGGATGGCATTATATATACTGTCGGCCAGTTTTTTGGCGGTAGAATCTGCATTAACAGGCTGTCCGGTTTGTGGATCGTTTACAGGAATTAGAATATGCCTGGCATGTACACTGTCGGGAAGCTGGCTGCTACCCAATACCTTAGCAATCACCATATTTCCCTTATCAACAAACGGTCCGTATACAGTGCCCGCCGGCCTGGCAACAATTGAATCTATTTCAGCAACGCTGAATTTTGATTTTGGCTTAAACTTATCGTCAAAATCCATCACAGATGTGTTCCTGGCAACAAATACTTTTGCATTGGAGTCTGCCGCAAACGGGGCAATCAGGTCGGTAACCAACGCCCTTGTCCTGCTGCTGTCAGCCGCATTGGGCAACTGGCTGAATGATGCATAAGAAATAACCCTTCCGGCTTCCTGCTTAAACAGGTCTTTATGCTTGCTTACATAATCATTAATATCTTCATCAGTTACTTTAATGGTACTGTCTGCAATATCAGAATAAGGAATGTTTACAAATGATATCTGCGCAAAATGCTTGCTTTCTGTATTATCACGCTCTTTCATCCAGGTTGGATAATATACACTTGCATTCAGCAGGCCTGTGTATTTTGCTACAACAGAAGACAGTTTTAACGGGTCAACAATTTGAGCGTTTACCGCTTCGCGCTGTTCTCCTTTAAACTTCTTGATATTGCTTAACGCGGTTTGGGCTTTAGACATATCCAGTTTACCGGTTACCGCATCTTTCATTCCCTGTTCCTGCAACAACGGATTGTTTGGGTCATTGCTCAATAAAACCGATGATAACTCCTTTGAAGTAAATTCAATGCCAAGTTTTTCTGTTTCTGCAAAGAAGATTTTTTCTGCAACGATCTGGTTCCACATCTGTTCGCGTGTCTGATATGTCTGTGTACCCGAACTACGCTGTCCGGTACGCTGCTCCTGCATATCTTCCGTTTGCTTTACCCTTTTATTGAAATAAGCCAGCTCAATATTTTCGCCATTCACTTTTCCAACATGGGTGGCTGTTGAGCCAAACATGCTGCTTGCTCCCTGCCTCGAGTCCATCAATATAAAACCGATCAAACTAAGAGAAATAACTATGATCACGATAGCGGCTCCCTTGTCACGAATACTTTGAATAATTTGCATACTACTTATTTGTAAGATTTTTGGAGGGCAAAAATAGGGTAATTATATATAAGATGTTTCATTTTTTGGGTGTAATGCCCTGTAAATGCGAGTTAAATGGCAAAGAAGGTTGCCGCTTCGCTTATTTGTATTAAAAAATATCATTATATAATAAACCTGGTAAATTTTTTCACACTGGCATGTTCATAAGCCATTAATACTGTTAATAACGGCTATCTTTTTAAAAAATATCCTGATTAAAATGCTGATAACAAAGTTTTGATTTTTCCTTTTGCTGAGAATGGGCTTAAAATATGAAGTTGTGCCTTTTCTTTCAACAGTCATTTTTTACCAATACATAAAAATATTTTCCCCCGCATTAATTATCAACTGATGTTGATTAACCGGGCAGATGTATTAGAGGATGGCAGGATATAACGGTTGTAGGCCAAACAGATCCTGTTAATTAATTGTGTATTAAGGTGGATAAATGAAAAGATTTAATTTTGCAATAATCGGGTCAATATTTATTTCCACATATTAACAGCCCTAATAGTAATAGGTGATTATATAAATAAATAGTATTAATACATATTATGGCAGATATTAACAATGCACAAATACAGGAAATGCTGGCGCAAAAGGGTTTTCTTGACATGGACATAGATGTTAACCTGGATTTGTTTGCAGAAATTGAAAAATTAAAAAAGGAAAAAAATGCCGTAATCCTGGCGCATTATTACCAGGAGCCTGATATCCAGGATGTGGCCGATTTTATTGGCGACAGCCTGGGGCTATCACAACAGGCAGCCAGCACATCTGCTGATATGATTGTTTTTGCCGGCGTTCACTTTATGGCAGAAACAGCCAAAATACTTAACCCTTCCAAAAAAGTGGTATTGCCCGATCTTAAAGCAGGCTGTTCATTAAGCGATTCTGCTCCGCCGGATTTATTTAAAAAATTCAGGGATAAACACCCCGATCACCTGGTTATAACGTATATCAACTGCAGCGCCGGCATGAAAGCATTGAGCGATATCATATGCACATCCACCAATGCACAGAAAATTGTTGAAAGCCTGCCCGTTGACCAGCCGATCATTTTTGCGCCGGATAAGAACCTGGGCGCATATATCAATAAGCAGACCGGCAGGAATATGCTTTTATGGAACGGTGCCTGTATGGTGCATGAGATATTCAGCCGCGAAAAAATCATAAAACTGAAAATCCGCCATCCGAACGCAAAAGTAATTGCACATCCCGAGTGTGAAGAACCGGTATTGGCCCTGGCAGACTATATAGGAAGCACTACGGGCCTTTTAAAGTTTACACAGAAAGATACTGCAGCAGAATTTATCGTGGCTACAGAGGCAGGAATCATACACCAGATGCAAAAATCCAGTCCGGCTAAAACATTTATACCCGCACCGCCCAATAATTTATGCGCCTGTAACGACTGCCCGTATATGAAACTGAATACATTAGAAAAATTGTATCTGTGTATGAAGTATGAATTACCCGAAATAACCATGGATGAAACGGTTAGGCTGGCGGCCAAAAAGCCAATTGACCGGATGCTGGAGATAAGCGCCCGGTACGGATTATGATTTATTATCAATCAACAATTTCATGAAGAACGTCTATTTACTCATTGCAATATACTGTATCGTATTAACCGGTTGCGGGCCAGAAAAGAAAACAGAAAAAGCCATTTATTATATTGATGTTGTTAGCTCTGATGATTCACTGGTAATGCTGATGAACAGGTATGTATCCGGCAAAGTATCTTACATTGATGATAAGAATATCATGCAACTGGTTCCCGAATCATATCTTACGCCCGGCCGCAACGCAGTGCATTATTATATGCCATTCAGCAAAAACCCGGGTAATAAAACACCGGAAAATGCCATTAAGTATGAAGTATCCTTTAATAATGATTTTGTGAACGAGCGTATTGCTTACCGGTTAAAGAAATTTTCTTTTTCGGGAAACGGATGGAGCCAGAAAAGTGATATGGGTGAAATAAAAGTGTTTGATTACCTGTCGGAATTTGATAAAAAACTGCACATCATTTATAGTAATGTGGCTGCATCCGTGTTGCGGAATATAGCGGCAGATACCTACGAAAAACGCCCCTAAAGGCAGTTAGCCCCGGTTTGATTTATTTTTTATATATTTCAGTTAACATTCACCTCATCCTTCTTAACTGTTTTATTTGGCAATGCTTCGTCATATACCGTTTCTAAAAGCTGTATTCTTACACAGTATTACCGCTTTTGGAGGGCCGCAGGGCCATATCGGTATGATGCTGAAAACCTTTGTGCATAAACGGCGCGATGTAACCGAAGAAGAACTGGTAGAATATAACAGTTTCTGCCAGTTATTACCGGGCGCTTCATCAACCCAAACACTTACATTGATCGGTTATAAAAGAGGCGGTGTTTCGCTGGCCGTGCTTACGCTGCTCATCTGGCTGGCACCGGCCTGTATACTCATGGGCGCATTTTCCTTCCTGCTCACCAACAACAAACAGGACCTTACATCCGGGTTATTCAAATACATACAGCCCGTTGCCATCGGCTTCCTTTTTTATGCATCCATAAGAATGTTTTCCATTTCCATAAAGAATTTTATTACACTGGTAATCATGATAACAGCCATGTGTATCACATACCTGTTGTTTAAGGCTCCATGGGTTTTTCCATTGCTATTAGTGGCCGGGGGGATAGTTACCAATTTCAGCAGCAAGCGCATACCGGAAAAGGAAGTGGTTAAGCCAAAGCAGATCAGGTGGACAAATATCTGGCTCTTCGTACTCATTTTTGCAGTGGCCGGAATATTGAGTGAAACAGCCCGTAAGCAGGAATGGCCCAACCGCAAAGCATATAACTTGTTTGAAAACTTTTACCGCTTTGGCAGTTTTGTTTTTGGTGGCGGAGATGTATTGCTGCCGATGATGCTTGACCAGTATGTAGCCCGGCCTAACGCACCCAAAGTGATCAGGAACAACCCAAATGCCATCCGGATAGAAAAAAACGAGTTGCTAACGGGTTATGGCATCGTGCGGGCCATACCAGGACCGGTATTTTCAGTTGGCGCTTTTGCCGGCGGTATGGCCTTAAAAGACCAGGGCCGGAAGGCCCAGTTGCTGGGTTGTGTAATTGGAGCCGTGGCCTTGTTTTTACCCAGCGCCCTGCTGGTGTTGTTCTTTTTTCCCGTATGGCAGTACCTTAAAAAATATATCGTTGTCTTCCGGGCACTGGAAGGCATCAATGCAGTTGTGGTCGGTTTCATGTGGGCCGCCACCTTATACCTGCTTAACAGCATCAACCTCTATAAAATGAATTTCTACAGCGTGAGCAGCCTGGTTACCATCTTAGCAACCTTCCTTGTTTTACGCTACACAAAGATTCCGGCGCCGGCCATCGTTATTGCCGGCATCCTGCTAGGATGGGTTTTCTGACGAAGACATGTAGTATCCGCGGTTTTCAATTTCCTCCTTTACCATATCGGGCACCAGGTAGCGGATGGACAAGCCGTTTTTTATCATATAACGTATATGGGTAGACGAAATTTCAAGCATCGGCGCATCAGCAACGGTAATGGATGCACGCAGTTTATTTTCAATCTCAAACCCCGGCCTTTTATAAATGATCACCGGGTAGTTTTTTACAATGGCTTCCGCGTTCTTCCATTTATCCAGGTTTTGGAACCCGTCGCTGCCCATGATGATGGAAAACCGGTGATTGGGATACTTTTCCGCCAGGTAGGCAAGCGTATCAATGGTGTAAGAGGGTTTGGGTAATTTGAATTCGATATTGCTGGCCCTCAGTTTTTTTTCGCCTTCAATGGCTAACTGTACCAGGTGGTAGCGATGGTTTTCATTTAACAGCGTAGCCGATTTTTTAAACGGGTTTTGGGGCGAAACCACCAGCCAAACCTCATCAAGGCCTGCCGTCATGGCAATATGATTGGCAATTATCAGGTGGCCGTGATGAACCGGGTTAAAGGAGCCGAAGAATAAACCTATATTCATAGATGTAGAAATAAGCTTTTGATAAATGGGAATATCGAGTTTTTAAGGATCAAGGAACTGAATTTGAAGTTACAGTAGTACTAAAGCCTAATCAGGGCTTTCCCGGCAATGGAGGTAATTATTACAAGGCCTGCTCCGATGAATTTCGGAGGTCTCTTTTTTTGTTTCTTTTTTGGAGAAGCAAAAAAGAAATAACCTATTTATATCTCATCAACCAGTATATATTGCGCCTCATTTAAACGGAGGCTAAGTTTATAACCTGCCACCAAAATGGATATCGGATCTTTTAAAGGGGCAATCTGTTCAACCGTTATTTTTTCACCGGGAACACAACCCATCTCCATCAGCTTCAGAAAAATATCATCATTTTCAAATGATTGTATTACTACTGTCTGGCCAACCTTTATTTCCGATAGTTTTTTACGCATCTGGTTCTTCCTTATTTATATGTAAAGGTATTCTTAAAGATAACTTATCTATTTTCGAATAGAGAAATTTACAGCCATGCAGGTAAGATTTTATTATGAATCAGTTATCAGGATCAGGCAGATCAGGCGCCTGAAATCTTTCATTGCCCAAATCTTTAAAACAGAAGGGAAGAAACTTAACCAGCTCACCTATATTTTCTGCAGCGATGAATACCTCTTACAGATAAACAGGCAATTCCTGCAGCACGATTATTATACCGATATCATCAGTTTCGATTTAAGCGAACACCCCGGGGCACCAACCGAAGGAGAAATATATATTAGCACCGACAGGGTAAAAGACAACGCATCCATTCAGCACACTACGATAGAACAGGAGTTGCACCGGGTAATCTTTCATGGGGCACTTCATTTATGCGGGTATAAAGACAAGCAAAAGAAACAACAGGAAATCATGCGGGTTAAAGAAGACCACTACTTATCAGCATACGGCCTCCTCTGATCAGTTTTACATTTTGTTCCACGTATCACAGTTTCCCGGTGAAACATAGAATTGCTATATTTGTATGCGGTGGAATGATTTCCGGTTGAAATGGTTCCACGTATCACAGTTTCAAACAGGAACATTATGGAAATGAAAAGAAAAAAATGGACACACCAGGAAGAAGTCACCGAAGCGCTTGTAAAGGCAAGGGAAAAAAAGAAGTGGCAACTGGCTTTTAGAAGGTATATTTTGGAAAAGCAAAGCACCCGGCTCTATGCAGCATTTATGGGGCTAGACATAGAAACATACAGGAACTACATAGCATTACAGTTTACCGACGGGCTTTCCTGGAGCAATTTTGGAAAAGCATGGCAGTTTGAGCACATCATTCCCATGAGCTATTTCGATTTTGCCAACCAGGATGATATGGCTTTGTGCTGGAATTTTATCAATATCAGGGTAGCAGCGCTGGAAAAGGAACCGGATAACCACATGAATATACTGGCAGCTAAACCATATTTTGAAAGGCTTTATCAAAAAACAGGTTATGCGATGTGCCGGAAAATGGTTGAAAAAATAAACAGGATAGCGGAAACCTGCATACCATTGGAAGCAGAAATCGCCGGTTTTATCAATAACCACAGCGCCCGGATAGAGAAAATAGCCAGCTTATCAGCCGATGATATGTTAGCGCTTAACAAGGGAACGTCTCTGGAAGACATCCTCCTTGAACGGGAGATAATCAGGAAATTCGGCTAACCCGCCGTTAAAAGCCCCGTAAATAGTACTTTTGCATTCGCATGTTTCCAGAATACGATATTATAGTTGTTGGCGCCGGCCATGCCGGTTGCGAAGCCGCCGCGGCTGCTGCCAATATGGGCAGTAAAGTGCTGCTCGTAACCATGAACATGCAAACCATTGCACAAATGAGCTGCAACCCGGCGATGGGCGGAATAGCCAAAGGTCAAATTGTAAAGGAAATTGATGCCCTGGGCGGGTATAGCGGCATTGTTACCAACAAAAGCATGATCCAGTTCAGGATGCTTAACCGCTCCAAGGGTCCGGCCATGTGGAGCCCGCGGGCACAAAGCGACCGGATGCTGTTTGCAGCCACCTGGCGCGAAATGCTGGAAAACACCCCAAACGTTGACTTTTACCAGGATATGGTTAAAGAGTTGATTATCAATGATGTACGAGTTACCGGCATTATAACATCCCTGGGCCATTCCATTTTTTCCAAAGCTGTAGTGCTTACCAACGGAACCTTCCTGAATGGGGTAATCCATATAGGTGAAAAGAATTTTGGCGGGGGAAGGGTATCTGAAAAAGCAGCCACCGGTATTACCGAACAACTGGTTTCCCTGGGCTTTGAAAGCGCCCGGCTTAAAACCGGAACACCGCCCCGCATTGATGGCCGAAGTCTGGATTACAGTAAAATGGAGGAACAGAAAGGCGACGATGAAATAGTGGGTTTCAGCTACCTGGAAAAACCAACCCTGGATGCAGCTGAGCAAAGAAGCTGCTGGATTACCTATACCAGCCAGGAAGTACACGATATTTTGAAAGAAGGATTTGAGTCAAGCCCCATGTTTAAAGGCCGGATACAGGGAACCGGCCCCAGGTATTGCCCCAGCATAGAAGACAAGATCAGCCGCTTTGCCGAAAGGGAAAGGCACCAGTTATTTGTAGAGCCCGAGGGCTGGAATACCGTAGAAATTTATGTGAACGGCTTCTCCACCTCGTTATCAGAAGAAACACAGGTTCAGGCACTTAGAAAGGTTCCCGGCTTTGAAAACTGCCGCATTTTCCGCCCGGGATATGCCATTGAATACGATTATTTTCCGCCTACGCAATTAAAATTCAGCCTGGAAACAAAACGGGTTAAAAACCTGTTTTTTGCCGGACAGATAAACGGAACAACAGGTTACGAAGAAGCCGCCTGCCAGGGATTGATGGCCGGCATCAACGCACACCTCAGTTGTACCGGTAGCGAGCCGCTGGTGCTTAAAAGAAGCGAAGCCTATATTGGTGTGCTGATAGACGACCTGATAAACAAAGGAACCGACGAACCTTACCGCATGTTTACCAGCCGGGCCGAATTCAGAACCCTGCTGCGGCAGGATAATGCCGATATGCGCTTAACCGAAATCAGCTATAAACTGGGCCTTGCCAGCCAGGAACGCATGGAAAACCTGCTGAAAAAGCGAAGGTTGGTTGAACAGGTAAAAGACATCCTGCTCCAGACCAATGTAGAACCATCAGAATCAAATGATTATCTTGAGTCAAAGCAATCTTCGCCCATAGCCGTAAAGCAAAAAGCAGCCCAGGTATTGCTAAGGCCGGGCATTTCATTGAAAGAAATGATAACACGGATAACCAGCCTGTCAGCCCTGTTAAGCGTGTATGATGAAGACGTGTTGGAGCAGGCCGAAATCCAGTTAAAATATGATGTATATATAGAAAAGGAAAAAGACCTGGTAGAAAAAATGAACCAGCTGGAAGACCTGGCCATACCCGAAAACTTCAATTACGATAAACTGGTATCATTAAGCAATGAAGCCAGGCAGAAATTCATCAAAATACAGCCCCGTACCCTGGGACAGGCTTCCCGCATTTCGGGCGTTAACCCCAGCGATGTGCAAATACTGATGGTGTATATGGGGAGATAAAAAAGCAATCAATTATTCTAACGCGTTGTGATATTGGATTGTCTAATTTTTTTTGAGACTCCTTAATAGTTGTATTTTGTCCCTTTTTGCATGCCCAAAAAGGGACCCAAAAAGGGCACCCGCAATCGATATACAGCCCGATTG
>CALKVC010000188.1 GCA_937996595.1 uncultured Chitinophagaceae bacterium | reverse complement strand
TGTGATACTTACCGGTGGCGGCTCACAGTTGAAACACCTGATTCAGCTTACGGAATATGTTACCGGCCTTAATGCAAGGATCGGTTTCCCGAATGAACATTTGTCGGGCGGACATATTGAAGAGTTGTCAAAGCCCATGTACAGTACCTGCATCGGTCTTATTTTGAAAGGGTATAATGATTATGAGAACAAGAACAGGCAGCTTGACCAGAACTTCATAAAGGTTACGGCTTCAGGCATATTGCAACAGGAACCCATAGCCGAAGAAGCAGTGGCTGAAACAGACACATCAACACAGCAGGTTAAGGTGAAATCAAGAAAAACCCTAAAAGGGTTTATGGACACCTTCAAAAACAACCTGATTGAAATGTTCAAGGAAGAAGAAGATACTCATTTATAATCTATGATGTATGATGTATGATTTTCAGCAGATCTAAAATCATACATCATAAATCATACATCATACATCTAACATCATACATCTTACATATATATTACACTTACTAACACAAACTTACAAACATGATTCATTTTGATTTGCCTAAAGAACAATCCTCCATCATCAAGGTTATTGGTGTTGGCGGCGGTGGAAGCAATGCGGTAAACCACATGTATTCCCAGGATATTGAAGGCGTAAATTTTATTATTTGCAATACAGATGCCCAGGCCATCGCCCTTAGCAAAGTGCCTAACAAGATACAGTTGGGGCCACACCTAACACAGGGTTTGGGAGCCGGTGCCAATCCGGCAATCGGCCGCCAGGCAACCGAGGAAAGCCTGGAAGAGATAAAGCGTATACTGGAAGTGAATACCAAGATGGCATTCATCACTGCTGGAATGGGCGGTGGCACCGGAACCGGAGGTGCTCCTATACTTGCGAAGATCTGCAAAGACCTGGGCATACTTACAGTTGGTATTGTTACCACGCCTTTTGCATATGAAGGAAAGAAAAGGATTGCTCAGGCGGAAGATGGGATCATGTTGCTTAAAAATCACGTGGATACCTTATTGGTTATCAGTAATGACAAACTCCGCCATCAGTTTGGTAATCTTAAAATGAAAGAAGCATTTGCCAAAGCTGATAATGTACTGGCAACGGCAGCTAAATGTATTACGGATGTGATTAACAGTACAGGCCAGATCAATGTTGACTTTGCGGATGTGTGCACCGTAATGAGCAACGGTGGTGTGGCCATTCTGGGAAGTGCATCTGCTGAAGGAGAAAACAGGGCACAGCTTGCCATTGAGAATGCGCTTACTTCGCCATTACTGAATGATAATGATATCAGGGGAGCCAAATGGATCCTGATTAATATCAATTCTGCAGAAGGAGAACATGAATTTACCATGGATGAAGTTGAAATCATTCAAGCCTATTTGCTTAGCCAGGCAGGTGATGATACTGATGTGATTCTTGGCCTTGGTTACGATAACACACTCGGTAGCCAGATTGGCATCACATTGATTGCTACCGGGTTTGAACATAAGGATCCGTTTGCAAAGGAAAGCAAACCGGCAGCTGAAGAAAAAGATAACCAGAAAATCGTTATGCAACTGGAAATGCCGTCAAAACCAGATGCTGCTTTGCCTGCAGTTGTTGCAGAAACAGAAGAAAAATCGACCTTAATAGCGGAAACACCGGTAGCAGAAGAAAAACTGGTGCTGCCACTGGAAGAACCAACTATGGTGAACCAGGTGCAGGATCCATTAAACATAACACTGGTTGAAAGGACGCCCGAAGAACAAGTAGAACCACTAAGTAAAATTACTGTGGACAAATCAACAGAAACGCCGGTGTTTTTTGAAATATCTTCGGCCGCAGATCAGGTTCCCATTGTGGAATTTGATATTGAACTGACAACGCCACCTCCTCCGAAAAAACCAGCACCTGTTGCGGAAGAAAAAAGCAACGAGGGAAAAAAAGATCTTAAAGAAGCTGACAATAACAACCTTTCGTCGGGCGGTTATTTGGCAAAGCCTGCACAAATCTATGTGGAGGAACAGCCAGCAGCAAAATCCAATACGAAAGAGGAACCAACACCACTGCAGATATCAATTCAGGAAGACGAACCTGTATTTGACATGCAACTGGTTGTTAAAGATTCCCAGAAGGCGGCGGAGGAAAAGCCAGATGATCAGACTCAGCCTATCATGATGTCATCTGTTGAGGAGCCCGCGATGCAGGACGAAACAGAAGAACTCAGGCGCCGGGCTACGGAACGTATTGCAAAACTGCGCAACTTATCGTTCAACGTGAATGCAGCCGATCCTAACAACGAGTTTGAGACGGTACCTGCTTACCTTCGCCGCAATATGGAAATTCATAACCAGATTGCAGATGTGGAAAGCTTTTACAGCAACTATACCGTTAAGTCTGATGAGAACAACCAGGCTGAAATAGGAACCATCAACACTTTCCTGGACGGGAAAAAACCTGATTAAATTTTAAAGCCTTGCCCCTTGGCAGGGCTTTACCATATCATATGCCTGAAAACCGGTTTCATTCATGAATCGGCTATTTCAACAGAGATATTAAAATTTGTGTTTGTGTGTATGTTTGTATGTTGCCCCTTTCATTTTATTGAAAGGGGTTTTTTTATTCACATATTCACATCCGGCATTTTTTGAACATGTTTGTATTCTTTTAATTTTTTAACTTCGAAACCGAATCACACAATCTGTTGCACACCCCCGATACATTCCATTTACTGAAACTTTTTTCCCTTTACTTTCGGGAAATGCACCAGGATGTACTATGCCTGCAAACCAGGTTTTTTTACCCTTTATGGTCTTTTGAGCCGTGAATTTGCATTTATTCATAAACGTTATATAGTTTCTTTACAGTAATATTAAACCTAAACCAACCCGGCATATTTATGAAAAATTTCATTGTTTTTTTTGTATCCCTGCTTCCAGTGTTTGCCCTGGCAGAAGGCGGGAAAAATCTCACGCCCTCAAATACAGGTCCAGCCAATGGCGTAAACCAGTTTGTAGGCTATTTGCAGAATGGGGATGCAAACAATTCCCTATCTTTCCTCGCAGCGCCAACAGAGAATAACTTCAATGCCAATCACCGGTTGAAAGTCCGTATAAAGCCAGGTGAAGTGCTTTATTTCGGATTGTCAAGGAATGATGTGAATGGCATCACGAATAATACGGTCAGGATACAGTTGAGGCGGCTAGACAACAATACCATTGTCTCAACAACCGACCTTTTTTCAACAAACGGGGTAAACCTGGATGTAGCAACAGGCGTAATCGGCACGTATGCACAGATGGTTGCCGGCCCCGCAGCTATTGTTGGCGGTTCGGGATATAATGCACTCAGCTATACCTATCCGGGAACAGAATCGGCTGCGGTTGACCTGGCCATAGAAATCCTTGATGATGGCACTGTTGCCGGAGGACTAACGGCCAGCACTAACCGGGATTATTACAACCTGTGGGATTTTTCTGTGTATGACGGGTTAACAGAAAAAAAAGGAAGGCTGCATGCCAAGTACTGGTCTTTTAATGCAACTTCTGCTACTAACCGCCTGTCTTCAACTTTTTCACTGTTTACCGCAGTGCCCAACCAGGCAGGCACCAGCTTTTATGTGAAGTCAATTAACCTGAGCGGCATGCAGCCTTTCGGTTTCTTTTTTACCAGCAATGAAACCGGAACATTTACAGATGCAACCGGAAATGCAACCACTGATTACAAACTGCGCCGGAAAAGCCGTAATTTTTATGCAGGCGTATTTAATGCCGGTTACCCGCAATACGACAATTTTGTAAATGATCCCGATCCGGAATTCTGGCCGACTGCCAGCATTGTGAACCCTGTTATTGTGCCTGTTTCAAAATGCAACACACTGCGGGCAAATGGCGGGGCCATGGATATTTCTTTTACCGTTACCGCCCCGGGCGTTGCCATCATGCTGCTCGACCTTAATAACGTTGACGGATACCAGCCATTAACAAAGGATGTGCTCATTGAGGCAGAAATAACATCATTGGGAACTACTGTGATACAATGGGATGGTTTGGACGGACTGGGCGTTAATGTGCCATCCGGTACTGCATTCAAAACAATATTCAGGTATGGCTCTTTTCCCGTGCACTATCCTATATATGATGCCGAAAACAACAGCGATGGTTTTGCCATCTTTGATTACAGGCCCGCGCCCCCGGCAACACCCGCTATTGCATTCTGGGATGATAGTTCTGTGGTTGCTGGTTCAGCAGAGATATTCGGCATCACATCAAGCGGGGCGGTACATCCCTGGGGTGGAGCAGGTACCGGAATTCTTGCTCCCAATATTGGGGATACCAGGCTATTCAATACATGGATATACGGCCAGCTAAGGGAATTCAGAAGCACTTACCTGCATACTTATGATTGTACAACACTTCCACCGGTTGCCAATAATTTCACCAACCTGCCCATGCCGCAAACAAACGGGCCAACACTTATTCCGGCATTGGTTGCCAGCGATCCCGATGGAACCATCAGCACGTATGAGATATTAACCATCCCACCGGCATCTGAAGGTGAATTGACATATTGTTCCAACGGCACTGAACCCTGTACAGGAACCGTTACTGTTATTACTGCAGGCACCGTATTAACTCCTGCCCAGATAAACACTATAAAATTTGACCCGTCACCAACTTTTTCGGGTATTGCATCTTTTACTTTCAACGCCACCGATAACAGTGGCAGCTTAAGTAATACGGCTACCTACAAACTTCCGGTTGTAGCAAGGCCACCGATAGCCAATAATATCATGGTGCCATCCATGCCAAACACAAATGGCCCAACTGCCATTGCTCCATTCTCGGCTTCAGATGCAGATGGTACAATAGCTTCTTATACAGTATCCACTGTGCCACCGGTATTGGAGGGCGTTTTAACCTATTGTTCTGATGGTTCGGAACCCTGTACCGGAACAGTTACCGTAATTAATGCAGGTGATGTATTAACACCTGCACAGATGGGTACCTTAAAATTTGACCCTGCACCGGGCTTTACCGGAAATGCAACATTCACTTATACCGCCACTGATAATAGCGGTAACCTGAGCAATACCGCCAACTATACCATTCCGGTAGCTGCCAGTGTGAATGCAGAAACACCGCCATTGGTAGATAACATCAATGCACAACCGATAAATAACAGCAACGGGCCAACAGCCATCCCATCACTGCAGGGAAGTGACCTGGATGGAACAATCAGCAGTTATACCATAATCACTATTCCATCTGTACTGGAAGGTGTTTTAAGTTATTGCCCGCTTGCTCCCGCAGCATGCACACCTGCACAACTGGTTGCCGTTACAGCCGGACAAACACTTACCCCCGCAGAAGCCGCTTCTTTGCATTTTGATCCAGTACCGGGATTTGTAGGCAATGCCGTATTTACATACACTGCTACCGACAATGACGGCAACATAGGCAATACAGGCAATTATACAATCCCGGTTGTAAATAACCCGCCAACAGTAATCAATGTTACAGCAACAGTGCCATATAATGCAGATGCAACATCCATACCGCCTATTAGCGGAAGCGATGGAGATGGTACTGTAACCTTATTTACCGTAACAACCATACCTGCTGTAACTGAAGGTGTATTATTATACTGCCCGCTGGCACCGGCAAACTGCTTGCCGGCACAACTGTTACCCGTAAACGCAGGCCAGAACCTTAGCCCCGACCAGGCATTATCTCTTCAGTTTGATCCGGCAACAGGGTTTAGCGGAAATGCTGTATTCACTTATACGGCCACTGATAATAACGGCAACGTAAGCCAACCTGGAAATTATACTATCGGCATTGCCAACCAGCCACCGGTAGCAAGCAATATCCTTGCACCTGTTATCCCGAATACAAACGGGCAAACAGCCATTCCGCCTTTTATTGCCGCTGATCCCGACGGCACAATCAGTTCTTTTACCATCCATACCATTCCTTCAGCCAGCCAGGGAATCCTTTACCTGTGCACGCCAGGTTGTGTGGCCGTTACACCGGGCCAGGTAATTACAGTTGCACAGGCCAGCCAGCTTACATTTGATCCGGCACCAACGTTTACCGGTGTAGCCAGTTTTGCCTATACAGCCACCGACAATAGCGGCAATCCCAGTAACCTGGCATTTTACAATATGCCCGTTTCGGGAGCCGGCAATATTCCGCCAGTTGCGGAACCGGTTATAGCCCCGGTTATGAGTAATAATAACGGAGTTACTGCTATCCCTTCTTTGATAGCCAGTGATCCCGACGGTAGCATTGTTTCATACACGATTGAGAATTTACCACCTGCTTACCAGGGCGTCTTGCTGCTCAATGGAATTCCGGTTAGTTCCGGACAGGTATTAACGCCTGCAGAAATTAGTCAATTACAGTTTGACCCTAATCCGTCTTTTACAGGCAATGCCATATTTGAATATTCAGCAACTGATAACACTGGCAGCAAAAGTAACCTGGCTCTCTATACGATTCCGGTGAATAACCAACCGCCGGTAGCATATCCGGTTATTGCACCGGTAATGCCAAATTCAAACGGACCTACCGCTATTCCTTCACTTACAGCCACTGACCTGGATGGAACTGTCATTTCATATACAATCAGTTCTCTTCCTTTGGCAAGTCAGGGTGTATTATTATTAAATGGCAATCCGGTAACAGCCGGCCAGGTATTAACACCGGTTGAAATAAGCCAGTTGCAGTTTGATCCGGCTTCAGGTTATACAGGTGAAGTGGTATTTAATTATTTTGCTACAGATAATAATAACCAGGAAAGTAACGTGGCAGCATACACACTCAATGTTACAGGAATACCACCTGTATCGAAAGATGTTGTGGCGCCGCAAATGGAAAATACCAGCGGGCCTGTTGCCATTCCGCTTTTGAACAGCAGCGATGAAGATGGTTCAATTTCAACGTATGTGATCAACAGCATTCCTCCGGCAACACAAGGCGTATTGCTATTGAACGGAGTGCCTGTAACCGCCGGACAAGTACTTACTCCTGCAGAAATAAGCCAATTGTCTTTTGATCCTGCCATTGGGTTTACCGGTAATGCCCTGTTCAATTATACAGCCTATGACAACGGAGGCAACCTGAGCAATACAGCAACGTATGTGATTCCGGTTATTCCTCCTATCGTATTGCCTGTTAAACTCCTGTCATTTACCGGTAAGCTGGATGCCGGACATACTATTCTTTCATGGGAAACAACGCAGGAAATAAACAGCGACTACTTCAACGTAGAAAGAAGTACAGATGCAGTTGCTTACTCCAAAATAGGAACAGTTAAAGCAGCAGGTAATTCTTCGGTTTCAAGGCGATATGGATTTACCGATTTGCATCCATTTAACGGAGTGAATTATTACCGGTTGAAAATGCTGGATAAGGATGGCAGTTATGCGTATTCAAACATTGTTGTTATACGGGTTGGCGGGAAAGCTGACATAACTGTATGGCCAAATCCTTTTTCAAACCAGGTGCAGGTTTCATTATATACTGATAAATCAAGAGATATTTCTCTGCGGCTAATAGATGCTACCGGGAAAACCAGCTTCATTATTGCTAAGAAGCTAATAACCGGTAATAACCAGTTTACGGTTGATGGCCTTGGTAGCCTCCAACCAGGCATGTATATTTTGGAACTGACGGGGCTTGATACAGCCAATCCGGTTCGGGTAAAACTGTTGAAACAATAATAATATATATAGTTTTGTTTGACCGGCTTCAATCTTTTGAAGCCGGTTTTTTATTATAGGAACAGGCAGGATTATTATTGAATTTACCTGGCAGCCCTGAAATTTGCAATAGTTATTCTTTATATTCGTTTTCATTCTACATTTGCAAAGCCGCGGGAAATCTTGCCGGGCAACATTGAAAACTAATTTTAGTGGGAAAGCACATCAACAAAGTTTCAGCCGCCGGGTTATTGGTAGCGCTTGGAATAATTTACGGAGATATCGGAACTTCTCCTTTATATGTTTTTAACTCCATCATTAAAGACAGAACAATCACCGAAGAACTCATACTGGGTACTTTATCACTTATTTTATGGACCATAACCATCATTACTACAATCAAGTATGTATGGCTGGTTTTGCGGGCAGATAACAAAGGAGAAGGTGGTATCTTTTCTTTATTTGCACTGGTGCGCAGAAGAAGAAAATGGCTTGTAATTCCTGCAATGCTGGGAGGTGCAGCCCTGCTGGCCGACGGTATGATTACACCACCAATTTCCATCACTTCTGCCATTGAAGGATTAAAGGAATTACCGAGGTTTCATGAGTTAGGAAAGGATACCGTTGTATATATCGTGCTGGGCATCATCGCCGTGTTTTTCTTTATGCAGCAATTCGGTACGGCTTCCATCGGTAAGTTGTTTGGCCCGGTAATGACCATCTGGTTTGGAATGCTGGCAGTGATGGGCATATTCCATCTGTCTGATGATCCGGGTATTTTCAGGGCATTCAATCCGTATTATGCCATTCAATTTTTGTTGAATTATCCGGGCGGTTTCTGGCTATTGGGTGCCGTTTTTCTTTGTGCCACCGGGGCAGAAGCATTGTACAGCGACCTGGGACATTGCGGAAGGGGCAATATCCGTATTTCATGGATTTTTGTAAAAGCATGCCTGCTGATAAACTATTTCGGCCAGGGTGCCAGCCTGTTAAAAAACCATACAGGCAAAATGCTGGACAATGCAACCAGGAATTCGGAGTCTATCAATGCCTTTTATGACCTGCTGCCACAATGGTTCATTGTTCCGGGCGTAATTATAGCCACTTCAGCAGCCATCATAGCCAGCCAGGCAATGGTAAGCGGTTCTTTTACATTAATCAATGAAGCAATCCGGCTGAACCTCTGGCCAAAATTCAGGGTCAATTATCCATCAGAAGCAAAAGGACAAATTTTCATTCCTGCCATCAACCTGATCCTGTTTGTAGGTTGTGTTACCGTTGTTTTATATTTCAGGGAATCTGCCAGGATGGAAGCTGCATACGGGCTTGCCATTATTACAACCATGTTAATGACAACCATTTTGTTTGCCAATTACCTGGTATTGCACCGGGTTAAATCATTCTGGATTTATTTTTTCATCCTGTTCTACATGATTGGAGAAATAGGATTCCTCATTGCATTGATGGATAAATTTACCCATGGCGGTTATATCACTTTACTGATTGGCTTGCTGATGTTCTGCGTAATGTATGTATGGTACCGGGCCAGGAAAATAAAGAACCGGTATGTGGAATTTGTGCGGGTGGAAGAATATATTCCTAAACTGGAGGAATTGAGCAACGATAGCACTGTACCGAAATATGCCACACACCTGGTGTATCTCACGAGTGCCAATAACCATAAGGAAATAGAACATAAGATTATTTACAGCATTTTAAGCGGTAAGCCCAAGCGGGCCGATATATATTGGTTTGTGCATGTAGATACAATGGATGAGCCCTATACCTGTGAATATATCGTTGAACATATCATACCCAATGATATAATACGTGTTGAATTCAGGCTGGGCTTCCGGGTAGCACCGCGGATAAACCTGATGTTCAAAAAAGTTGTGGAAGACCTGGTGGCAAACCGCGAAGTGAATATTACAAGCCGTTATGAAAGCCAGCAGCGGAACAATATGGTGGGCGATTTTCAGTTTATCGTGATGGAAAAATTCCTGAGCCAGGACAACGAACTGCCGTTCATAGAGCATATGATCATGAAACTCTATTTCTGGATAAAAGAAATAAGTGTAAGCGAAGAGCGCAGTTTCGGTCTTGAACAAAGTAATGTGATGGTAGAGAAGTTTCCGCTGGTTGTTGCCCCGGTAAGCAAACTGAAAATGAAGCGCATCTGGCATAATGACGAAGAGTATATGTAAACGGTATGCAACAGATCAGCGTATTGGAACTGAAGAAAAAACTGGATGATGGCGATAGCTTTCAACTGGTTGATGTAAGGGAACCATGGGAGCATGAGTTGTTCAATATCGGCGGGTTGCTTATTCCTTTAGGTTCTATCATGAACAGTATGGAAAAACTGGGAGGAAACGGTCCCGTTATATTTTATTGCCAGAAAGGGATACGAAGCCAGATTGCCATTCAGCGACTTGAACAGAAAATGCTGACAAATAATTTTTATAACCTACGGGGAGGTATAGATGCCTGGATTAAGGAAACGCAATAACTGCTGTTTTCCTGTGCAATCAGCAAACTTGTCTGCCATTGAGTATTTCACTTATATATATTATTGCCGGTTACCTCCTGTTAGTGTTAATCGTTTACCTGGTGCAGGAACGGTTTATTTTTAAACCGGAAAAACTGAAACAGGATTTCATTTACAAATACGACGCCCCATTCAGGGAATTGTTTTTTGATATTGAACCCGGTGTAAGGATTAACGGGCTTCATTTTACCGTTGACAAGCCTCACGGCCTGGTGCTGTATTTTCACGGCAATACAAGAAGTATAAAAGGCTGGGCCAGGTATGCGAAGGATTTTTACAGGTATAATTATGATGTTGTGCTGGTAGATTACCGCGGGTTTGGTAAAAGTACCGGTAAACGGACGGAAAAAGACATGCTAAGTGACATGCAGTTTGTTTATGATGACCTGGCAACCAGGTACACCCAACAGCATATTATTGTGTATGGAAGAAGCCTCGGAAGCGGGTTTGCTACAAAGATTGCCAGTGACAACAAGCCCCGGTACCTCATACTGGATGCACCCTATTTCAGTTTCACAAAAGCCATCGAACGGTTCCTGCCAATTCTTCCCGTGAGGTTTGTTTTGCGCTTTCACCTGCGCACCGATAAATGGATTGAACATGTAAGTTGCCATACCTACATCATTCATGGTACCAGGGACTGGCTGATACCGGTTCGCAACAGCGAAAAACTGCAGGCGTTAAATCCCAAAAAAATAACCCTGATCAGGATCAATGGCGGCGGCCACAATAATTTACCCTCGTTTCCCGAATACCATAATTTCATCAGGGATATCCTGCTTTATTAATTATACAAGATGACCTTTAATAAAAAGAAAATAGTTGCATGGACCAAGATAATAATCATTACCTATTGCAGTATCGGCATCATACTTTTTTACCTGCAGGATATATTCATCTTTCTTCCGGAAAAACTTGAAACCGGCCATGTATTCAAATTTGATTTCCCATTTGAAGAAGTGTCGGTTCCTGTAAACAGGGAGGATACCATCAGCCTGTTGAAATTTTTACCGGATGGAAATGACAGAAAAGGCGTTGTTATCTATTATCATGGCAATAAGAAAAATGTTGAGCACTATGCTGTTCATTCGAAAATATTTACAAAGAACGGTTATGAAGTGTGGATGCCGGATTACCCGGGATATGGCAAAAGCCGTGGTGTGCGTACCGAACAGAAATTATATAACCAGGCCATGATCATACGGAATATGGCTGCCGGAAAATTCAGTGCCGACAGTACTATCGTGTATGGCAGATCGTTAGGCTCCGGAATTGCCGCCTATGTGGCTTCCATGAGCCATTGTAAACACCTGGTGCTGGAAACACCTTATTACAGCATACCGGCCCTGCTCAACTCATTCACGTATATTTACCCGGCTTCATATATGTCAAAGTATAACATACCCACAGGCAAATACCTGCTGGATGTGGAGGAGCCGGTTAGCGTTTTTCATGGCAGGAACGACTGGATAATTCCGTACCGTTGTGCCGCCATGCTGAAGAAATGCCTTAAAGCCGGGGATGAATTTGTAACAATTGATGACGGGTCGCATAACAACCTGGCAACAAAAGAATTGTACAGGCAGAAAATTGAAGCCATTTTGAAATAAGGATGTTATAATTCCTGTAACTGAGAATTCCGGCCGGTAACTTTCAGCGTATAGGCTACGCCGGGCTTTAGCGCAACATTATTGCGTGTATGGCTTACCGGGAAATTAAAGCAAACCGGGCAGTCAAGGGAAGCGGTGAAGTCATGAATAATTTCATAAACAGATTTGCCAAATGGCCTTTCCGTATCTTTCATATCTGTAAATCCCCCGATGATGACACCGGCAACCTGTTTAAATTTCCCGCTCCGTTTCAGGTGGTATAGCATCCTGTCGATATTATACAGGTATTCGCCGGTATCTTCCAGGAATAATAGCCTGTTCCTGCTGTCAAAATCAGATACGGTACCAATGATATTGGAAAGCAATGCAAGATTACCGCCTGTAAGGATGCCGGATGCCTCGCCTTTGTTATTGAAAGGGTTCCAGCGGGTGCTGTATGTTGCCTTTTTTCCTGTTAAGGCGTTCCGGAGCGACTTAATAAATACGTTATTTTCCAGAGTATCATTAAATGCACCGGCCATTGGGGCGTGCAAGGATGCTGTTTGGTACCTGCTTAATATGTGGTTATGCATTACCGTTATATCACTGAAGCCGATCAGCCATTTCGGGTTTTTCCTGAATTTCCGGAAGTCAAGCTTATCAATGATCCTGCCCATACCATATCCGCCCCGGCCAAACAGTACGGCTTTAATTGAATTGTCATCCAGCATGGCCTGTAATTCACCGGCCCTTTCTTCATCCGTTCCGCTGAAATAATTAGTTGAGGGGCTGCCCAGTGTTTTGCCCACCATCACATCATAACCCCATTGTTGCAGGGTGCGTATGCATGTTGCGGCTTTTGCTGCAGGCATATAACCGGCCGGGCAGGTAATACCAATTATATCCCCTTTTTTAAGGTAGGGCGGAATGATGATGGATGATTTTTTTGACATGGATTTATATTGAATATTGTATCCGGCTCCTGATTTATCAGTTCCTGAGCGGTTTCCCTGTTTTTAAAATACTCTGAATCCTCTCCAGGGTTTTCTTTTCACCGGTAAGGCTTAGGAATGCTTCCCTTTCAAGGTCAAGCAGGTATTGTTCGCTAACGAGTGTTTGTTCGCTAAGGTCGCCGCCACACATCACATACGCCAGTTTTTTGGCAACCACCACATCGTGGTCTGTTGCATATTTTCCGCGCCACATGCCATTGATGCCGGCATACATGGCGCCGAGTGCGCCCTGGCCCAGTACTTTTATATCTGAACGCTGAACAGGCATCACGTAACCGTTATCATACAGGTCAATCACAGCTTTCCTGGCTTCCGCTATCCTGCGTGCCGTATTCATGCAAATCTCATCTGTTCCCTGCCGGTAGATGCCAAGTTCAAAGGCTTCATGGGCTGAAGTGCCCACTTTGGCAGTGGCTATGGTAAGAAACCTGTTTTGCAATGTTATCGTTTCCGGTTCACCGTTATGCATTTCATCGGCGGCCCTGAGCACAAATTCCTTGGTGCCGCCACCGCCTGGTATTACTCCTATACCGGCTTCTACCAGCCCGGTATAGGTTTCAGCAGCTGCAATTACTTTGTCGGCATGCAGGCTCATTTCGCAACCACCGCCCAGTGCGAGCCCGTGAGGTGCCAGCACAACCGGTATGGATGAATAACGTACACGCATCATGGTTTGCTGAAACTGCCGGATGGCCATATCAATTTCATCATAGTCCTGTTCAATCGCCATCATGAAGATCATAGCCACATTGGCACCTGCGCTGAAATTGGCGCCATCATTTGCTATTACAAGGCCCTTGTATTTCTCTTCCGCCAGGGCAATCGATTTTTGTATCCCTTCCAGCACCTCGCCGCCGATGCTTCCCATTTTGGTGTACCATTCCAGCCCAATCACATCATCACCCAGGTGATAGGTTCTGCAGGCGCTGTTTTTCCAAACGGTTTCATTGGAAAAGTTCTTCATCACAATAAAAGCGTCTGCTCCGGGCTTCTCCTTATAGGTTTGAGTGGCCGCATCGTAGTAATAAGGCCTTCCGTTTTCAACCTTGTAAAATGAAGTGAAACCTTTCCCGATCATGGTATCAATCCAATCAGCAACCGTATATCCGGCTGCCTTCATGGCTTCCCTTGTTTTTACCAAACCGAGTACATCCCAGCTTTCAAAGGCACCGATTTCCCAGCCAAACCCGGCCATCATCGCGTCATCAACACGGTATACTTCATCACTTATTTCCGGTATGCGGTGAGAGATATATGAAAACAGGGCATAATGAAACTGCCTGTAAAATTCTCCCGCCTTGTCTGTACCGGCACACAATGCCTTTAACCTGCTGCGTAGGTCTTCAATCGGTTTGGCCGTTTCCAGTGTGGCGAAAGATGCTTTCTTACGCGGCCCGTATTCAAGCGACTGAAGGTTTAATACCTGTATGTCTTTGGAGCCGTCGGCATTTTTAATTTTTTTGAAAAAGCCCTGCCCGGATTTATCTCCCAGCCAGTTTTGCTCAATCATCTTAACCAGCCAGGCGGGAATGTTAAACAGGTGCCGGGCTTCGTCGTTCGGGCAATTTTCCTGCACACCTTTGGCCACTTTCACCAGCGTATCTATTCCCACCACATCGGCGGTTCGGAATGTGGCAGATTTAGGCCTGCCAATCACCGGGCCGGTGAGTGCATCAATTTCGTCTACGCTTAACTGTAATTTCTCCATACTGTTCATGATGGCCATCATGCCGAATACGCCTATGCGGTTGGCGATAAACGCGGGAGTGTCTTTGCACAATACCGTTGTCTTGCCCAGGTACAGGTCGCCGTATTGCATCAGAAAATCCACTATGCCCGGATCTGTAAAAGGGGTTGGAATTATTTCCAGCAACCTCAGGTAACGGGGAGGGTTAAAGAAATGCGTACCGCAGAAATGTTTCTTAAAATCGTCGCTGCGGCCTTCTGCCATCAGGTGTATCGGTATCCCCGAAGTATTGGAAGTGATCAGCGATCCGGGTTTACGGTATTTTTCCACTTCGGTGAAAATAGCCTGTTTGATATCAAGCCTTTCAACCACCACTTCAATGATCCAGTCGGCGCCGGCAATATCTTTCATATTGTCGGTGAAATTGCCCGTAGTGATTTTTTTTACCACGTTTTTATGAAAAACAGGTGATGGGTTCGACTTGATGGACGCGGCCAGTGCATCATTCACAATCTTGTTCCTTTCTGCTGTCTTTGCATCCGGGGCAATTTCTTTTGGTAACATATCGAGCAGCAGCACCGGAAGCCCGATTCCAGCAAAATGAGCGGCAATCCGGCTGCCCATTACACCACTTCCTAAAACGGCTATTTTTTTGATCGTTCTGTTGGGCATAAAAAATTAGTTAGTTAAACAACTATTTATGGTTCGAAGGTATGATTTTATATTATTGGAAAAAAGAAAAAGAACATGCATTCCCTGGTATGAAAAATGGCCTCCAGGCCATCTTGATAAAATGCAATATTAAAGATCAGTTCAAATATTAACTGACATGGCTGCCATTGTTTACGTTTTCTGCCGGGGTTACAAATTGCAGTTTTCCATCAGCATCTTCTGCCATCAATATCATTCCATTACTTTCTATGCCCCGCATTTTCCTGGGAGCCAGGTTGGTAACCACAATTACCTGTTTGCCGATGATGGCATCCGGGGCAAAATGTAAAGCAATACCGCTCACGATCGTACGCTTTTCAAACCCGAGGTCAACTTCCAGCTTTAAAAGTTTGTCGGCTTTTTCCACTTTTTCAGCAGCAGTGATGGTACCCGTTTTCAGGTCAATCTTGGCGAAATCATCAAAGGTTATTTCCGGTTTAAGTACCGGTTGTTTTATTTCCTGTAAAGCGGCGCTTTGTTGTTGTTCCATAGTTGCTGATTGTACCAGTTTTTCAGATTTTGATGTTAATTTTTCAACCTGAACCGCCACTTCACTGTCTTCCAGTTTCCTGAACAGCAATTCGGGGGCACGCAGTGAATATCCTGTGCTCAATAGTTTTGTTTTACCGGCATTTTCCCAGTCAAGCATTTTTTCAACCACCTTCATCATATACAACATTTTTTTTGCAGTATACGGCAGGTATGGATTGATGAAAATGGCCAGGTTTGCTGTCAGTTGCAGGCAAATGTGCAGGCAGTTATCAATTTTTTGCTGTGCTTCCGGTACAGGTAAACCGTCATCGCCTGTATTTTTTGCAACGATCCAGGGTTCTTTTTCCTGCATGTATTTATTCCCTTTGCGTGCCAGGTCAATCACTTCACTTAACCCGTCCCTGAATTTGTATCCTTCTATGCAGGATTCAATACTTGCTTTTGTAAGCTGTATTTCTTCCAGCAGTTTTTTATCGGTCTCATCTAATATACCGGCATGAATGGGAGGCACTTTTCCTTTACAGAGTTTATGCATCAAAACAAAAGTGCGGTTTACAAAATTGCCGAAAATGGCTACCAGTTCGCTGTTCAGTGCATCCTGGAAGCCTTTCCAGGTAAATTCGCTGTCTTTTGTTTCCGGTGCAATAGCGGTTAAATAATAGCGCAAAGCATCTACCATCATATCGCCACCGTTTTCCTTTTTTACAAAATCGTTAATGTAATCATCCATTTCAATGCTCCATCCCCGGCTGGTGCTCATCTTGTCGCCTTCCAGGTTCATGAATTCATTGCTGGGTACATTATCTGGTAAAATATTCCCATGAAGTTTTAGCATCACCGGGAAAATGATACAATGGAACACGATATTGTCTTTGCCAATGAAATGAACAAGCTTGGTATCCTTGTCATGCCAGTATGGTTTCCAGTCTTTGTCATTATCAATCGCCCATTGTTTGGTGGCGCTGATGTACCCGATAGGTGCGTCAAACCAAACATACAGCACTTTTCCCGGGGCGCCGGGAACAGCAACACCCCAGTCCAGGTCCCTCGTTACAGCCCTTGGTTGCAGGCCGGCTTCAATCCACCCCTTGCACTGGCCAACTACATTAGCCTTCCAGTCTGCTGCATGTTCTTCGAGTATCCATTTACGTAAGAAAGCTTCGTGTTTGTTTAAAGGCAGGTACCAGTGCGTGGTTTTTTTCTTTACGGGCGTTTTCCCGCTTAATGTACTACGCGGGTTTATGAGCTGTTCTGGACTTAATGAAGTGCCGCATTTTTCACACTGGTCGCCGTATGCTTTCTCATTCGCACAAACCGGGCAGGTTCCAATGATATACCTGTCTGCCAGGAAACTGTTGGCTTCCTCATCATAAAACTGCTCGCTTTCTTTTTTCTCCAGTTCGCCATTATCATTCAGGGCAGTAAAAAATTCCTTTGCCGTTTCATGGTGTATGGGCGATGAAGTGCGGTGGTAAATATCAAATGAAATGCCCAGGTCGGCCATATTGCTTTTTAGCATGGCATGGTACTTGTCAACAATGGCAAGCGGTGTGGTTTTTTCCTTCATGGCCTGTATGGTAATGGCAGCGCCATGTTCATCGCTTCCGCAAACAAAAACTACATCTTTTTTTTGAGCACGCAGGTAACGTACATATATATCCGCTGGTAAATAGGCGCCTGCCAGGTGGCCGATATGCTTGGGGCCGTTTGCATATGGGAGCGCTGATGTTACCAGGTATCTTTTTGGATTGTTCATGAATCTTTTTTGTTTCCGGCTGTTGTTTCTTTGTGCATCATCGTTGTGTCACTCACTTGTACCGTAAACCGCTGAGCAACAATGACGGGTGCAAAAATACCAAATGGCCCTCATATCCCAACTGCCATTTTGGTTTTGCATATCATTTTTGTTATATTTATCGGTTTTAAGGAAATGATGCTTTTCAACCGGCATATTCTTTTTTGTATACTGCTTTTTGCAGCTAAGGGACTAGTTGCCCAGCAGCCTGTAAATTATAATTTGCAACAATGTGCTACTGATGAAGTACGCCAATACCTGGAATCCGGCATACCCGGGATGCGGAACAGGGCGATGGAAATCAATCAAAAGATTCAAACATATATAAATGGCCATCAGGCAGAACCTGTTTCCGGAAACCGTTATTTTCCCGGAGGACCTGATTTTATAATACCGGTAGTAGTGCATATTGTTCATAACGGGGAACCGGTCGGCAGCGGCACCAATATCAGTTTTGCACAGGTAAAGAGCCAGATAGACGCATTGAATGCGGGTTTTTCCAACTACAACGGAAGCCTTAATTATTACCAGGCTTTGGCAGGAACCCAGTTCGCATCACTGGCACCAGGCTTAGCGGCTGTTGATACCCGTATCCGTTTTTGCCTGGCTACCAACGCGGGTAACGGGCAGGTATGGACGAATGCAGCCGAACCCGGTATCATGAGGTATAATAGTCCGGCAAATTCCCGTCATGAATACAGTATTGCCGGCCAGACAGCTCTGTTAAACCTTACGCAACCGGGCACTGCATTTTCATCAAACCGTTACCTCAATATCTGGGTGGTTACGGCCATCCGTTTCAACGGTAACAGTAATTCGGGCGATTGCCCGGGTATTCAGGGCTATGCCAGTATTGCCGGGTATACAGGGCCTGCAGCAAGGGTGATAGAAGGAGTGGTTATCCGAAGCGATGTAACCGGTGATAATTTCATTACGGGCAATACGTTCAACCTGCAACCCAATGCAAACCCTGCATGTGCTAACGGAATGAATCAAAGTCAGTCAGACAGGGGAAAGATTCTCATTCACGAGGTTGGGCATTTTTTAGGGTTGTACCATACATTCCAGGATTGTATTAGCTCCTCTGCTGCTCAATGTACCAGTACCGGCGACCTGGTTTGTGATACCAATCCATGCGACCAGCCCGGTTCCAGTTTGGGTTGCGGGCCTTCTGATATGCCTGAGAATTTCATGTATTACAGTCCGGACCCGGTTCTTAATACATTTACAGCCGGCCAGCGCGAACGCATGCACGCCATGCTGGCAACCGAAAGGGCTTCTCTTGTAACAGAATCTAATGTGCTGGAAACGGGGGTGCTGGGCCCTGACGGCTGCTTTGCCGGAACAGTGATGCCTCAATTCACCATGCCTGCTGTTTTGTGTGTGAACCAGCCGGCCACTTTCATGAATGTTGGCCAGGGTACAGGTGTTAATCTTGCCAATCAATGGCAGTGGACGGTTACGCCCGCTGCAGGTGTTACCATTGATAATCCTGCAGGGGCAACAGCAAACAAAACGTTTACGATTAGGGGTAGTTATACGGTTAGCCTAACGGTAAGCCAGTCAGGATCTACTGTAAGAAACTATCAGCAGGTAGTTCAGGTAGTAGCCTGTGAACTGCAGGAATGCAGGAAAGATAAGCAGAAATGGATATTCGGTTGGGGCCTGGTGGGGGTTGATTTCAGCGACGGTGAACCCAAACCATTTTCTCCGGCGCCATTCAGCAGCATAGATGACGGCAACCAGGAATCTTATTTTACGCTTACAGATCCCCAGACCGGCAATATAATAATGTATACAAACGGGATCAATCTGTATGACACTTCCTTTAACAGGGTAAACACATCTTCGTTGCATCCCTTGCCAACCGGAACCTTTAATTCGAATGCCCAGTTCATTTGTCTTCCATATCCGGAACACAACGGGCAATACATCCTGCTGTTGCCGAGTAAAGGGTTTTCTGATCCGGATATTATCGGGGTGGCAAACAACTATCCATCTCATGCAGTATACCTGGTGGATTTGAATGGCACTCCCTCAATCGCTCCGTTTTCCTGTAACATCAATTTTACCGGTCCCGCGGGTGTAACATTCGATTTTAACCGTAATTCAGTGAATGAGCAGGTTACGGCTATCCCGCATGCCAATGGCAGGGATTACTGGATCGTGTACCCGGCAAGTTCTATTAACGGTTCTGTTTACCTGGTTTCTTTCCTGCTTAACCCGGCCGGCTTAACCCAGCAGGAA
This sequence comes from uncultured Chitinophagaceae bacterium, assembly GCA_937996595.1. Classification (GTDB taxonomy): domain Bacteria; phylum Bacteroidota; class Bacteroidia; order Chitinophagales; family Chitinophagaceae; genus Ferruginibacter. The sequence goes on along the minus strand of CALKVC010000188.1, from coordinate 12,228 downwards.
ATGCGTTTCATAGTTCCCGGTAGTTTGTTGCCATACGGTCATGGCATTGTAGCAAATCCTTCCCACAACCGGGTTGCATTCAAACATGTAAATATGGCTGCAGGCGTAAATGTGGTTACGGTTGGTTTTGATAACAGGAAAGGTATATTTACAGGAACCCCGCTGTCTTATAATACGGATGCAAACAGTATACCCTATCCGGGCGGAATAATTTTTTATGACGACACCCGCGTTTATCTAAGCAGGGTAGGCGGAGCTCCCAATACCGGTTTGTATGAACTGGACCTGGTAAACGGAAGCATGAATGCCTTCGGAGATAATATTGCTTACAGCAGGTTTTCACTCGGCCCTGACGGAGAAATATATACTTTGTTTAAACCAAGGTCTTATGGCCCTGGCAGCAACGGGCTTGCCAGGATAGACAGGGTTGCGGGAGCCCCGGTTGTAAATATTGCCATACCGGCACTTCAGCTTACACCAACGCTGCCAACAAATACAGGTATCAATTTCTGGAACATGCAGGAGTCGATACAATGCCCGCCACCACCGGCTTCAACAGATTTTATTTTCAGCAGGCAAAGTTGTAATAGTTTCCGGTTTCATATACCAGACAGTGCACTTTGGACCGGGTATACCTTAGTATGGGATTTCGGAGACGGTAGCCCGGTTGTAAACAGTTTACCCTCTGCACCTGTTTTACATACATATTCAGCACCAGGAATCTATGACGTTAGTTTACAACTCAGTGTATCCGGATGTGCCGGAACCGTGTTTTTGCCCTCCCCGGCAGTAATTAAGCACGTTACTGTCTTTGATGAAAATCAGCCCATTTCCATTTCAGGTCCGTTGGATATATGCATTGGCACTAACCCCCTCGATTATACGTACAGCACCATACAATCGCCCCAGGCAAATTATACCTGGGCTGTAACAGGCGATGCACAGATACGCGACCCTTTTTCGGGAACAGGCATCAATGAAATACAGGTATTATACGGGCAATCACCCGGCCCGCGTACCTTAACGGTGCAATTCTCGGAAGCATCCTGTTCACTCAATGGAAGTGTTATAGTAAACCTGACTATGCCGGGTATTTCCAATGCCGGCGATGACGGTACCATTACAGTATGTAACAATGCTGTACTACCCATTGTATTGAATGATATTATTACCGGAGAACAACCGGGAGGTACCTGGACCAGGATTTCTGGAACGGGAGGTATTTTTGATGCAGTGGCGGGTACTTTTATTCCGTCACCCGCTGCCGGCAACAGTATTTTCCAGTATATCATTTCAGGATTGGCCGGTTGCAATACAGCTGACAGCAGCCGGGCCATTATCAATGTGATACTGTTTACCGGCGCAGGAACTGATGGCGGTCTGCAGGTTTGCAACAACCGTACACAGCCGATAGGCCTTTTCAGCCTGCTTACAGGAGCTCAACCGGGAGGAACCTGGGCAAGGCTTACAGGCACGGGAGGGAATTTTGATGCAGTAGCCGGCACATTTACAGTGTCACTAACAGCAACGGATAGTAGATTTCAGTATGTGGTAACAGGTAATAATGGTTGCGGAAACGATACTTCATTTGCAGATATAACCGTTAATCAGCAACCGGATGCAGGCCAGGACGGCAGCCTTTCAGTATGTGACAGCCAGGTTTCTTCCATTAACCTGTTCAACATTATTACCGGTGAGCAACCGGGTGGTACCTGGACATTAACATCCGGTTCAGGTGGATCACTGGATCCCAATACAGGAATTTTCAGCCAGCCATTCGCAGCCGGTACCTATCGTTTCACTTACCGGTTAAACGGAACAGCGCCCTGTGTAAATGATGAAAGTGAAGCGGTTATCCGTTACGGTGATTTTGATCCGTTAAACGACAGCCAGCTATCTACCTGTTTTGGAGAGCATATTAATCTTGACTCATTATATAACCTTACCGGTTACACGATAATAAGCAACTGGAGTTACAACGGCTCCCCGGTTACTGATCCAACGGCTGTATCTGCACCCGGTCTGTATGAACTTATTATTGGGGATGGAGGGAATTGTACAGATACAATTAACGTGCAAATTAACCAACGTCCGCCGGTAAGGGCAGTAGCGATTGGGGACAGTATTGCCGTACAAAACGTCTTATTTTCACTCAATGCAACCGGTGGCGGCAGTTATTTGTGGACCTGGTCACCATCAAATGCCACAGTTTCAAATGCACAAGTTCCCAATCCAAGGGTCAGCCTTACAGACCCGGTATATATGTTTTACCTGGAAGTGACAGATGCAGCGGGTTGTAAGGGTTATGATACCCTGCGCATCAAAGTGTTTAAAGGCCCAACCTATTATGTTCCCAATGCTTTTTCACCGAATAATGACGGGCTGAATGACAGGTTCTCCGCATTGCCTGTTGGTATAACTTCAACGGAGTGGTTCAGGATTTACAACCGGTACGGGCAACTTGTTTTTGAAACTGCTGACCCTGTTAAAGGATGGGACGGAAGATTCAAAGGGAAAATTCAGGACACAGGTACTTTTACCTGGTTAATAAAAGGAAGAGGGTATAATAACCAGTTGGTTGAAATGAAAGGTACCGTGATATTAATCAGGTAGTGTCCGGGTATGTACTATTATAAACCCGCTTGCAATTTATGTTTATGAAACCACTGTTTTACGACAACCCTGTCAAATTTTTTTTTCAACAGCAGCAATGGCTTTAACTGTTTTAACCACAGAATCCGGTGTAACAGAAATACTGTCTATTCCCTGTTCTACTAAAAATTGGGCAAAATCTGGAAAATCTGAAGGCCCTTGTCCGCATATGCCAACCTTCACTTTCATCTTTTTTGCAACCTGAATCAGCATCTTCAGTAATTCTTTAACAGCCGGGTTCCTTTCGTCGTATAAATGTGCCACCAGCGATGAGTCCCTGTCCAGCCCCAGGGCCAGTTGTGTCAGGTCGTTAGAGCCAATGGAAAACCCGTCAATATGCTTTGCGAATTCGGAAGCAAGGATGATATTGGATGGTATTTCAGCCATCAGGAACAGTTCCAGGCCTTCCCTGCCTCTCTCCAAACCGTATTCTTTCATTACTTCATGTACCCGGTGCAGTTCTTCCACCGTGCGGCAGAAAGGGATCATCACTACTACATTATTAAGTCCTATTTCTTCTCTCACCCTTTTTATAGCCCTGCATTCCAGGCCAAACGCCTCTTTGTATTTTTCAGAATAATACCTGCTGGCACCGCGCCATCCGATCATGGGGTTTTCTTCATGCGGTTCAAAATATTTTCCACCAAGCAGGTTATAGTATTCGTTGCTCTTAAAATCGCTGAACCTCACAATCACTTTGTTTGGATAGAATGATGCGGCAATTTTTGATATACCGTAACTGAGCCGCTTGATAAAAAAATCTTCCTCATTGTTAAAACCGCGTATCATGTTTGTGATTGACCTGCTCAATTCCGGGTCATTCAGCTCGCGGTGTTTCATCAGGGCAAGCGGGTGAACCTGTATGTAGTTATTGATAATGAATTCTTCCCTTGCCAGCCCTACGCCTGCATTGGGTAAATGCGAAAAACGAAACGCCAGGTTGGGTGATGCTACATTAAGCATGATGGGCGTTTTTACTTTTGGCAGGTCTTTCAGGTCGGTTTCTATTTTCTGGTAACTGATGATACCATCATAAACGATGCCTTCATCACCTTCACAACAGGAAGCCGTAACCGCCTGCCCGGTATTCAGAATATCGGTGGCATTGCCGCAGCCAACAATGGCAGGAACGCCCAGTTCGCGGGCAACAATGGCTGCATGACAGGTACGTCCGCCTTTATTGGTAATGATGGCGGATGCTTTTTTCATTACGGGTTCCCAGTCGGGGTCGGTCATATCAGTAACGAGGATGTCACCATCTTTGAATTCATGCCCTTCTGTAACCCGTTTATCGAGGGAGAATAAAATAGAAACATTTCCTGATCCTATTTTGTCTCCAACAGCAATACCTTTTACAAGTGTTTTTCTTTGTGTGGAATTGTCCAGCACATATTCTGTTATCTTCGAAAAATCTTTTTGAGAGTGAATCGTTTCGGGCCTGGCCTGTACGATGAACAGTTCCTTGCTGAGGCCGTCAACGGCCCATTCCACATCCATGGGGCACCAATGGCCCTTCAGCTTACTGTAATAGCTTTCAATTTTTGTAACCCATTGTGCCAGTTCCAGTATCCTTTCGTCTTTCAGGCAATACCGTTGCTGCAACGGACGCTCTACATGTATGATCTGCACCCGTTCATCCGGGTTATCGCCATACACCATCATCTTGTCTTTTTTGCCCAGTTTTTTTTCAATGATGCTGCTGAAACCCTTTTCCAGGGCCGGTTTGAATACGATGTATTCATCCGGTGAAACAGCTCCCTGCACAATCATTTCTCCCAACCCGAATGATGCGTTTATCACCACCACATCTTTAAAACCACTTTCTGTATCCAGGGAAAAGGCCACGCCGGAAGCTCCCAGGTCGCTTCGTACCATTTTCTGAACGCAAACAGAAAGGCCGATGCTGAAATGGTCGTAGCCGAAACTCTGGCGGTAGCTGATGGCGCGGTCTGTGAATATGGAAGCGAAGCAGTTCCTCACGGCATTCATCAAAGGGGCCGGCCCACGTACATTCAGGTATGTTTCCTGCTGTCCGGCAAAAGAAGCGTCAGGCAGGTCTTCAGCTGTTGCAGAAGAGCGTACAGCCACATCCGTTATGTCCTGCCCGTATATTTTGCTCAGTTCATAATATTTTTCAATGATGGCATCACTGAGTTCACGGGGGAATTTTGCGTTTTTTAGCAATTGCCTCGCCTGCAACCCGCCTCGCCGCAATGATTCAATGTCATCCAGTTTAATGCTGTTAATGATGTTATGAATGGCATCATCCAGGTTATTGTACCTGATAAACTCACGGTAAGCTGCAACCGTAATTACAAAGCCGCCCGGGATCTTTATGCCAAGCTGGCCAAGGTTCTGAAGCATCTCTCCCAGTGAGGCATTCTTGCCGCCCACCTGGTCAATGTCATTGATACCAACCTGGTGCAGGTCGGCTAAATAAACGGAGGGGTTCATAAAGCGGGAATTAAGCAGTTAAACAATCGTTGTTGTAATATAATGCTTTTTTATCACGCAACAGGGAGATTCTTTCAACAAGCCTGGTAAAGTCATAATTTTTTAACTTTAGAGAATGAACAGGAAGAAATTCATCAGTACTGTATTGCCATTAACCGCTGCAGTTGCAACGATTGGGCAAAGTAATGATTCAACCAATACCGAAAGGTATTTGCAGGAAGCTGAAAGTGCCCGGCAACCGCCATTTCTCAAAGCAGGCGATACAGTGGGAATTACCTGCCCGGCAGGGTTTGTTACCATGGATGAAATTCAGCCTGCGGTTAGAAAACTACAGGAATGGGGCTTCATGGTAAAGGTTGACAATACAGTAGGCAAACGTGATAACAGTTTTGGCGGAACCGATGAAGAACGGCTGGCGGGTCTTCAGCAAATGCTTGATGATAAAGAGATAAGAGCGATTCTTTCGGCACGGGGCGGTTATGGCCTAATCCGTATCATCGACAGGTTGAATTTTGATAAATTCAAACAATACCCGAAATGGGTGATAGGGTTCAGCGACCTTACGGTTATTCACAGCCATATCCATAGCAGGTTGCAGATAGCCAGCATCCATTCAAAAATGTGCAGTAGTTTTCCGGTAAACACCATTGATGCAGACATAACCCAGCTTCAATCCATTGATTCCATCCATGACTGCCTCAGCGGAAAAAAAATGGAATATCCCGTGCAGCCTAACATACAAAACAGGCCAGGCAGGGCAACAGGCCAGCTTGTTGGCGGAAACCTTAAAATACTGGAAAGCCTGGCAGGCACAATCAGTGATATTGATACGCGTAACAAGATCCTCTTCATTGAAGATACCGGCGAATACCTGTATAGTATAGACCGGATGTGCTGGAACCTGGAAAGAACCGGAAAACTGAAGCACCTGGGCGGATTAATAATCGGCGGCTTCAGGGTTAAACCGGATGATCCCGGAGAAGAGTTTGGTAAATCAGTAGAAGAGATCATACTTGAAAAAGTAAGGAAATATAATTACCCGGTATGTTTTGGTTTTCCGGTTGGGCACCAGAAACATAACCTGGCATTAAAATGCGGCGTACGTCATCAGTTAACGGTAACCGATAACATGGTTACCCTCATAGAATCCTGACCCGGAATATAAGAAACTAGGCTTTTTCACCTGCCCTTCATTGCCGGTTTTATGAAAGAATAAATTATTACCTACTTTTACCAGCTCCAAAAACGTATAAGATGAAAAGGATTACTGCATTACTGATTTTATTGTTGCCCGCCGGCTTCTTGTTTGCACAACCCAGGCTGCTGAGTATGGAAGATGCCATGCTTAATGCAAGGACCACACTGGCACCCGAAAGCCTCAAACAGCTTCAGTTCATAAAGGGAACTAACGATTATGTGTACCTGAAAAAAATTGACGGCACCGAAGTTTGGGTCAAAGGCAGTTTTGCCGGCAGGGAAGAAACGGTTTTCCTGACCCTTCAGCAGTTTAATGAAAAATTACGCGCTGCAGCCCTGGATACGGTAAAGGCATTGATGCCTGTTCAGTTTGGAGCAGACAACTGGATCATCAGCCTGAAAGGGCAGCGCATTTCCCTTAATACAAAGGATAACAGGTATGCCGTGTTAATTGATAAGAATACCGCAGCCAAGGAAAATGTGGAGAGAAGTGAAGATGGTTATATTGCGTATGTAGACAAGTTTAACCTGTTTGTGGCCAAAGGAGCTGATATAAATCAGGTTACTTCAGACGGAAGCAAAGATATCGTGTATGCCTCATCGGTACACCGCGATGAATTCGGGATACATAAAGGCACTTTCTGGAGCAATGATGGTAAGATGCTTGCTTTTTACCGTATGGATCAAAGCATGGTAACTGATTACCCCATCATAGACTGGACCCAATACCCGGCAGTTAACGAGAATATAAAATACCCGATGGCCGGCGGAAAAAGCCATCATGTTACCGTGGCAGTTTACAATGCAGTTACAAAAACCACGGTATGGATTAAAACGGGAGAACCGGCAGAGCAATACCTTACCAATATCGCCTGGAGTCCTGATGACAAATCTATATTTATAGCAGTGGTAAACCGTGAACAGAATCATATGTGGCTAAACCAGTATGATGCGGCAACCGGTGCGTTTATAAAAACATTGTTTGAGGAAACTGATACTAAATATGTTGAACCATTGGATCCAATGTTGTTTGTGAAAGGCAATCCCGGCCAGTTTATCTGGCAAAACAGGAGGGATGGCTGGAATCATTTATACCTGTATAATACAGACGGTTCACTGGTAAAACAACTCACCTCCGGAAACTGGGAAGTGCTTGAAGTAAAGGATTTTGATGCAAAGGCAGAGCACCTGTTTTATACTTCCACTGCCGTTTCCCCGGTTTCAAAGAACCTGTATATGTTGAACATCAAGAAAGGAACTTCTAAGCAAATTACAACCGGCGATTATCTGCATAATACGCTTGTAAGTACAGATGGTAACTATGTAATTGATAATTACAGCAGCCCGGATAACCCGAAAACGATTCAGCTGCTGGAAAGTAAAACCGGTAAACTGAAAACGCTGCTCCAATCAGCAAACCCGCTGTCAGCGTACAGTACCGGCAAACTTTCTATTTTTACCATTAAGAATGAAGAAGGAACGGAATTGTATTGCAGGTTATATAAACCGGCCAATTTTGACAGTACCCAAAAATACCCGGTGGTTGTATACTGGTACGGAGGCCCGCATGCGCAAATGGTGCTGAATGCCTGGAATGGGGGAGCCGGTGATTACTGGTTCCAGTATATGGCAGCCCGTGGTTATATTGTATTTACCCTTGATACCAGGGGCAGTTCAAACCGCGGAAAGGCATTTGAACAATCCATCTTTCGCCATGCAGGTAAAAAGCAAATGGAAGACATGATGGCCGGCGTATCATTTTTGAAATCACTTTCATATACTGATACGGATAATATGGGTTTGTTTGGCTGGAGTTACGGCGGGTTCATGACAACCTATTTCATGCTTGAATATCCGGGCGTTTTTAAAGCAGCGGTTGCGGGCGGGCCGGTAATGGATTGGAAATACTATGAAATCATGTATGGTGAAAGATATATGGATACACCTGCCGAAAACCCGGAGGGCTACGAGGCTACCAACCTGGTGAAAAAGGCCGGAAAACTAAAAGGCAAACTCCTGCTGATTCACGGACTACAGGACCCGGTTGTTGTACAACAGCATTCTGTGAATTTTGTAAAAGCGGCTGTAGATAAATCCGTACAGGTAGATTATATGATTTACCCGGGGCATGAACACAATGTTGTAGGTAAAGACAGGGCTCACTTATACCAGAAAGTAACTGATTATTTCATGCAACACCTGAAGTAGATGGGTGTAGCTGAATTAGATATGGCTCGCCATTTGCTTAATATTCATGCCACATTCCTCCTCTATGGCAATGCAGCCAGCCGGCAACTTGCTGAGCAGGTGTCTATTGACGTTAGTAAACATTGGAATGAACCCAATGGTGCCGTATGGATAAACGGTAACCGGTATCTTGTTAATTTTATCATTCAGGGTAAATATAAACCGGGACTTACCGACCTGGATGTAATTGCCAATAGCAATCCGCAGTATAATTATTTCAGGATTGAGGAGTTTGCTGCAGGAAATATTTCCTATGTGGATGGGATAAACAGCAATACCGGGTATTTTAAACTGGATAACCTGTTGAATAATTCAACTACGGCGGCACATGAATTCGGGCATACTATCGGGTTAGACCATCCGGACGTGATTGATATCCGGGGTAAAGGGATTCCCGGCATCATGTATCCAAGGGGAACACTGGTAGATCCGCCGTTTCAGTATGATCCAACAGCAAGGCCAGGTGAAAAAGGCGGCACGTTAAATCCGTTTTTCAGGAAAGTTTTACAAAAAGATATTGACGACCTGCAACTGCATAAACTGAATTTCAGCGAAACCGGGCATGCAATATTGGGCGGTTTTTCTTCGGTATGGCATGAGGTGGAAGAAGGTTGATTTGGAGATGATTTGATTTGGAGATTTGGAGGTGATTGATTTGGAGATGAATTGATTTGGAGATTTGGAGATGGATGATTTGGGGATGTTAAAGCAGGGAATGAGAAAATGAATTCGACAACAAAGCAGGCAAGGAATATGAAACGCTTTGCCATTCATCATTAAATTAAAACGTGTCATTAATAAAAACCATTATCTTGACACGGAATATGAAACAGAGCTAACATGGAAGTATTAACAGTAGAGAACCTTTCCAAGAATTATGGCAATATAAAGGCATTGAAGAATGTTAGTTTTTCAGTGCCTGCCGGCACGGTTTTTGGCATCCTTGGCCCTAACGGCAGCGGCAAAACGACACTGCTGGGAATCATCATGGATGTGCTGAAGGCATCCGGAGGCGGGTACCGTATTTTGGGTGAAGAGCCGTCCAGCAAGCAGCGAAAACAGATAGGCACCCTGTTGGAAACCCCTAACTTCTATCATTACCTCAATGCGGTGCAGAACCTGAAGATTGCGGCATCCATCAAGGAACGGGGCGAAGATGATATTGAAAGGGTGCTGGAAATTGTGAACCTGTCGGCCAGGAAGAATTCCAGGTTCAACACGTATAGCCTTGGCATGAAACAACGGTTAGCCATAGGTGCTGCATTGCTCGGTAACCCCGATGTGCTTGTTTTTGATGAACCCACCAACGGGCTGGACCCGGTAGGCATTGCAGAGATACGGGAGCTGATAAAAAAATTATCAAAACAGGGCAAAACGATCATCATGGCCAGTCACCTGCTGGATGAAGTGGAAAAAGTATGCACCCATGTGGCTATCCTCAAGCAGGGAACCCTGATAACACATGGAGACGTGAATGAGATACTGGTGAATGAAGATATGGTGGAGCTGGCATCTGCTGACCTTCAGCAATTACATGCAGCCCTGCTGAAAATGCCTGGTGTTGGCAATGTTGACCAGGCCGACCAGGTGGTAAAGGCATATTTCCCGGCAGGAACTGCAAACCTTGCATCGGTAAACCAGTATTGTTTCAGCAACGGTATCGTATTATCTCACCTGCAACTGAAAAAGAAAAGCCTGGAAAGCAAATTCTTTGAACTGACTAACTAAATTTTCAATTTCGGAAAATCCTGATACATGCTCAAGTTATTAAAGACAGAATGGCTCAAACTGAAGAATTACAACGCATTCATCATCATCAGCAGTTTTATAGTGCTTGGTGTGTTTACAACAAATTACATCGTATATACGGTTAACAAGAATATAGTGGGGCAGATCAACACCGCCGGGCTTGTTTCATCTTTCAACCCGTATGAGTTTACCAGAACCTGGCAGACTACCAGCTATGCCACCGGTTGGCTGCTGATGTTACCGGCCTTGCTGCTGATCATTCTGGTAACAAATGAATTTACCTACCGCACAAACAGGCAGAATATCATTGATGGTTGGAGCAGGGAAGATTTTATATCTGTTAAGATCATGCTGGCTGTAATTGCGGCCATTACAACTACTTTACTGGTTATGATTACAGCCCTGCTATTTGGTCTGTTTTCCGGAACTTCTTTTTCCCTCACAGGCTTTTCCCATGTGGGATTCTTCTTGCTGAAAGCGCTGTCTTACAACCTGCTGGCCGTTTTAATTTCAGTTTGGATCAGGCGTACTGGATTCGCTATAGGCCTGTATTTCATTTATATGGGAGCTGAAAATATCATTTCACAATTGCTGGATGTGTGGAGCATAAAATTAAGGGCCGATCATGGGATAGACCTGGGAAGCATGGGCGATTACCTTCCTATGAATGCTTCCGACGGGTTACTTACTTTTCCGGATAACCCGTTGAAATCAATTGCAAAATCAAATCTTCCTACAGATTATACCTGGCTGGTTTTACTGTTTGCCGTTATATATGTACTGTTATTTTTTATGCTGAGCAGGAGACGGATTATAAAATCTGACCTGTAGTTTTTTCAAAAAGCTTTTCAATCGCAGATTCAATGGACGGGTACAAAAAGGTAAAACCGGCCGCCTTCACTTTGTCGTTACTCACGGTAGTGCTTTTTAAAACTTCTATACTGCCTTCGCCCAAAATTAATTTTAATAAGAAAGCCGGCACATGAAAGGGTATGAAAAAACCTCCTCTTTTTTTTCTGGCCAGCGTTAACGTGAGTTGCTTGTTGCTAACAGGCATAGCGGTTACTGCATTATAGCTTCTTTTCATGAACGCGTTTTCCATCGCAAATATGAACAGGCGGCAAAGATCATCAATATGTATCCAACTGATTATTTGATTGCCGTTTCCCAGTATGGCGGCCATTCCATACCTGAGCGGTTTTACAAATTCAGTGAAAGCGCCTCCTTCATTACTTAAAACAATACCGGTTCTTAGTATACAAACCCGTGTATGTTCACCGGAAGCAGCGGAAATGCTTTTTTCCCATAGTACACATGTTTGCCCCAAATAATCAGTTGCTGGTTCATCCTCCTCCACGAAAGGCCTGGCAGGCTCCCTGTCAAGGCCATACCAGCCTATAGCAGAAGCCGATAACACAGCTTTAACCCGGTTTGGAATTTTTTTCAGGCTTTCAGTGATCAGCCTGCTGCTTTTTACCCTGCTATCTACTATTTCTTTTTTATATGATGGCGTCCATCTCCTGTCCATTACACCGGCACCGGCCAGGTGAATGATATAATCTGCCGATTGGATGGCTTGTTCATCAATGGTTTGCCTGTCGATATCCCAGGTTGCATACCCCACATTTGCCATATTGGGCCTGTTTCCAGCCTTTCTGCTAAGAATGATCACCTTATAGCCTTTAGATACCAGGTGGGCCGTGAGCTTTTTGCCAACCAATCCGGTACCACCGGTTATCATTACTGTTTGCATATATTGAATGTAAGTATAAGTTAATTAACAAATGCAGCTAAAGATTTCTTATCTGAAAAAGGATACGACCCACAGTTTGGAGCCAGACCTTTACACAGAGCTATTCAGAAATATGTTGAAGATCCGTTGGCAGAAGAAATCTTAAATACAAATATTAATGAGGGCGATACAATTGT